>CAUYTY010000045.1 GCA_963575655.1 Gammaproteobacteria bacterium
TGATACGCTCCTCGGCGGATCCGGCAATGATACGTTGGATGGCCAGGCGGGCAGCGATACGGCCTCTTAAGCAGCGGCTAGCGCAGGGGTGAATGTATCACTCGCGGTGATCGGGTCACAGAATACCGGCGGCGCAGGCACTGATACCCTGCTGGGTATTGAGAACCTAATCGGGAGCAGTTTCGATGACCAATTGAGCGGGGATAGTAGCGCCAACGTACTCAATGGCGGTTTAGGTAACGATACCTTGGATGGTCAAGCGGGTGTTGATACTTTAATGGGTGGTGGCGGCAACGATACCTATGTGGTCGATAACGTCGGAGACGTGGTTAGTGAAACATCGGCGGGGGGCGGCGTTGATTTGGTGCAGGCATCGGTAACCTATACCCTGGGTGTTAATCTTGAAAACCTAACCTTGACCGGTAATTCCGATATCGATGGGACCGGAAATAGCCAGGTCAACACAATTACTGGCAACAGTGGGAAGAACATTTTAGACGGTGGTGCAGGGGCGGATACGCTGATTGGCGGCGCAGGTGATGATACTTATATGTTAAGTAACGCCGGAGACACCATTACCGAATTGGCGGGTGGCGGTACCGATTTGGTTGTGGCGTCGCTAACCTACACCCTGGGTGCAGAGGTCGAGAATCTGACCCTAACCGGTAGTGGTGCTAACATCAACGGGATGGGAAATACCCAGGCCAATACGATCAACGGCAATGGCGGCGATAATATCCTGGATGGCGGCGCGGGTGCGGATACGTTAATCGGTAAAGGTGGTAATGATACCTACGTGGTGGACAATGTCGGGGATACCGGGGTCGAGGTAGCGGGGGGAGGGACCGACGATCTGGTTTTGGCGTCCGTCACCTATACCATACCGGATAAAGTCGAAGACCTCACCCTAACCGGTAGCGCAAATATCAATGGAACGGGAAACACCCAGGGCAATACTATTACTGGCAATAGCGGCGATAACACCTTGGATGGTCAAGCGGGCGTGGATACCCTAATTGGTGGAGACGGTGACGACACCTATATAGTTGATAACGTCGGCGATGTTGTCACAGAGCAGGCGGCGGAGGGGACCGATCTAGTATTGGCCTCGGTAACCTATACCCTGGCTGACAATCTCGAAAACCTAACCCTAACTGGCAGCTCCGCCATCGATGGGACGGGCAATACCCAAGACAACATAATTACCGGAAATAGCGGGAAAAACACCCTGGATGGTGGCGCGGGGGTGGATACGCTAATTGGCGGCGCAGGTGATGACACCTACCTAGTGGATAACGCCGGGGATACCACCACCGAATTGGCGGGTGGCGGTACCGATTTTGTATTGGCGTCGCTAACTTACACCCTGGGTGCAGAGGTCGAAAATCTGACCCTAACCGATGGTGCTGACATCAACGGGACGGGAAATACCCAGGCCAATACGATTACCGGCAATAGCGGCGATAATATCCTGGATGGTGGCGCGGGTGCGGATACGCTGATCGGTAGAGGCGGTAATGACACCTATGTGGTAGACGACTCCGGAGATGTCGTAGTTGAGGTAGCGGGAGGAGGGACCGACGATCTGGTTTTGGCGTCCATCACCTACACCCTGGCGGATAAGGTCGAAGACCTCACCCTAACCGGTAGCGCCAATATCAATGGAACGGGAAATGCTCAGAGCAATACCATCACCGGCAATAGCGGCGATAACATTATCGATGGCGGCATTGGAACCGATACAGTTTCTTATGCCACCGCTACCGGAGGCGTAACGGTATCGCTAGTGGGGGCGCTGGGCCAACAAGATACCGGCAGCGCCGGGATCGACACCTTAATCAGCATCGAAAACCTAATCGGGAGCAATTTTGACGACCAACTGACTGGGAATGGTGGCGATAACGTAATTGACGGTTGCCCCGGCATCGATACCCTCTCCTACGCTACTAGCAACCATGGCGTAATCGTCTCGCTCGCCGTCTCTGGTTCGCAAAATACCTTTGGCGCCGGTCAAGATACCCTGAGCAATATTGAAAACCTGATCGGCACCAATTTCGGTGACTTCCTCACTGCCACCGCTAGTGGTAGCCAATTGCAGGGTGGCGCGGGCGACGATACCTTAATCAGTGGCGTTGGTGATGATCTGCTAGACGGCGGCGCCGGCAATGATACCGCCTCTTATGTCAATGCGACTGGGTCCGTTACTGTGTCACTAGCAATTCAGGGTGCACAGAATACCGGGGCCGCTGGCAGTGATACCTTAGTCAGCATTGAGAATCTAACCGGCAGTGCCTTCAATGATCAATTGACTGATGATGGAAATACCGGTAGCTACAATATCCTCGATGGTGGTGCGGGCGCGGATACCATGAATGGTGGCGCTGGTGGGAATTTCTACATGGTGGACAATATCAGCGATGTTATCAATGAAACAGGTACCGATAACTATACCGATAGCGTGGTGTCCACAATTAGCTATACCCTTGGCAACAATCTGGAGGAATTGTATCTGGCGTCCGGGACCGCCAATATCAATGGCACCGGCAACGGGTCGTACAATATCCTCCATGGTAATGCAGGGGATAATCTGCTCGACGGCGGTGATGGTGCTGATTTTATCGATGGTGGTGCTGGGACCGATACCCTGAAGGGGGGAAAAGAGAACGATACGTTGGTTGTAGACAATATCGGTGACGTAGTAGTCGAAAATCCCAACGAAGGTACTGATACGGTCACAGCCTCAGTGGACTATAGTTTGAACACCAACGTTGAGAATCTCAACCTCGATGGTCAACTCAATCTTAGTGGTACCGGCAACGAACTGGATAATACCCTCAACGGTAATGCAGGAAATAATCTACTGAATGGTGGCGCCGGTAACGACTTATTACTCGGGCGTGAGGGAGCGGATACCATGAATGGTGGGACCGGTGATGATACCTACGAGGTTGACAATGTCGGCGATGTGGTGACGGAGAATGTAGGAGAAGGCACCGATACGGTTAGGTCGTCCATTACCTATACCTTGGGCACCAATGTGGAGAATCTGACCCTCTCCGGTACGAGTGCCCTGAATGGTACCGGTAACGAGTTGGACAACACGCTGCTCGGAAACTCGGCCAGTAATACTCTCAACGGTGGGATTGGCAACGATAGCCTCGATGGTAGCACTGGTGCCGATACGCTGATCGGCGGAACCGGTAACGATAGTTACACCATCGACAATAGCAGTGACACCATCATCGAGAATCCTGGAGAAGGTACGGATACCGTTTTGGCCGCTATTAGCTATAACTTAGGGCTAGCTTCCAATCTGGAGAATCTAACCCTGACCGGTTTTGCCAACCTCAATGGTACCGGTAACGAACTCGGCAATGTGTTGAATGGCAATTATGGAGATAATACGCTGGATGGTGGCGCTGGTGCGGATCAGATGTCCGGGCGTGCCGGTAACGATATTTACCTGGTGGACAACATTGGTGATACCGTCACTGAGGGGGTTGGTGAGGGTACCGATACGGTGAGTTCCTCCGTAAATTATACCTTGGCCGCTAATGTCGAGAAGCTGATTCTGGTCGGTACTGTTGATCTCACGGGAACCGGTAATAATCTTGCCAATACTATTACGGGCAATGCCGGAAACAATGCCCTCGATGGTGGTGCCAACGCCGATACTCTAATCGGTGGCGCGGGTGATGATAGCTATGTGGCGGATAATACCAATGATGTAATTACGGAGAATCTCAACGAAGGTACCGATACCGTACAGGCTTCTGTCAACTATAACCTGACGAGTAAAGCCGCCAATGTTGAAAATCTGTTCTTGACCGGTACCGCCAATATTAACGGCACGGGTAACGGTTTAGACAATACCATTACTGGTAACAGCGGTGCCAATATCCTTACCGGTTGGGCGGGTAACGATAATCTGGACGGTGGATTGGGTGCGGATGTTATGTCTGGTGGCTCGGGCAATGATATTTATACGGTAGATAATGTCGGCGATATCGTTACTGAGAATCCGGGAGATGGCACTGATACGGTGTTATCTTCGCTTGCCTATATCCTCGGCGGCAATGTCGAAAATCTAACGCTCACGGGTTCTGGCAATATCAACGGGACTGGCAATACGGCTGCCAATACGATCCTTGGTAATTCGGGCAATAATCTACTCAGCGGTGGGCTAGGCAATGACACCCTGAATGGCGGGACTGGTGCCGATACCTTGGTTGGGGGGGCGGGTAACGATACCTATGTGGTGGACAACATCAGCGATATCGTTACGGAGAATCTCGGCGAGGGCACGGATACCGTTCAGTCTGCTGTTACCTACACCCTGGCGCTCAACGTGGAGAATCTGACCCTTACCGGTAGATATATCAGCACTGCCACGGCGAATAACGGTACGGGTAATACTCTGGGAAACATCATTGCCGGGAATCAGGGTAAAAATGTACTCAGCGGTTTAGCTGGTAACGATACGCTCAATGGCGGATTGGGTGCGGATACTCTGACCGGAGGAACGGGGAATGATATTTTCCGGTTCGATAGCACGTTAGGAAGCAGCAATATCGATACGGTCAAAGACTTCGTGTCAACCCAAGACAGTGTAGCCTTGGACGATGCCATATTCACTCAGATTGGCGTGCTGGGTCGTTTTACTAATACGGATGGACGTTTTTGGGCGAGCACCGCTGGGGTTGCGCACGATGCATCGGATCGCATCATCTACGACACCGATAGCGGGGCGCTGTTCTATGATGCCGATGGCAACGGTGCTGGCGCGGCAATCCAATTCGCCACCCTGACCAGTCATCCGACTTTAAGCGCAGCGGATATTTGGGTGGTGTAATTTTCTACGCAGAGAAAGCGGCTACCCACTGAATTTGTGATACGTTGAATTAAGTGAGTGATTGGTTCAGGAGTTCTCTAATCCAAGTCGTTATCTAGTAGACATTATCGGGAACCTCACCCCCTGCCTCCTCTCCTTAACAGGAGAGCGAGTTGGGGGGAGGTTTTAGGTTTCCGATAATGTCTAGTGTCTGGCCGAAAACCTCGGTGTTGTGTTTTGAATGTGAGGAGAGTAAATATTGGGGGCAGGTTTTACGATCAAGCATATCTAATGTATGTTTGATCGTAAAACCTGGTCCCAATATTTTTGAGAAGGAAATCTGGAAACATCGTAACGCAAGCGGTTACCGAACATTCTGAAAAAATCTAATGTCGAATGTCCGGGATACGCAGAGCTAGAAATGTAGGATTATTTTCCCGCAGCACCAATATCGGGAGGTTGTGATTCTTGGGAAGGCTGGGGACCAGTGTGCGGAAATGATCGACATCACGTACCGTAATATTCCCCATACGGAGGATGATGTCATGGGGAAGGACACCAGCAGTGCGGGCGGGTCCCTCCTCAACACGTTTGACCATTACACCGCGTGGACCATTATTGAGACGTTCGCCGACCGGTAGGTCCGTCACAGTGAGTCCAAGTAACGGCGGTTCTGAGGTTTTAGCCTTGCCCTTTTTAGCTTTTTCGGGGTTAGGCTCGGCCAGTTCCCGGGGCAACTCGGCCACTGTGACGGTTACCACCTGTTTCCTGCCATTTCGGATAACGACTACCGGTACCTTGGTGCCTGGATGGGTGCGACCCACCAGCGGTGGAAGGTCACCGGCACCGTCGATACTCCGCTCGTCATAAGTCACCACTATGTCTCCGGC
The DNA here is from genome assembly GCA_963575655.1 of Gammaproteobacteria bacterium. Lineage (NCBI taxonomy): Bacteria > Pseudomonadati > Pseudomonadota > Gammaproteobacteria > Gammaproteobacteria bacterium. The sequence goes on from CAUYTY010000045.1 coordinate 5,722, forward strand.
TTGGAGCCCAGCACTCCGGGCGGGACCTTGGGGGGCGATTTGAGTTATCAGGGCGCCTTGCGGTCGATCAAGACCAAAGGAACGGGCCAAGTCTTGGGTCACCTGTTGGATGGTGATGCCTAGCCAGCCTCGGATAACTCGTCCATGGGTCTTGATCTGCTCCACGGCATCCATGGCTACAGCGATGGGAATGGCAAAGGACAAACCAGCATACCCACCGCTGGGAGTGTAAATCTGGGAGTTGATCCCCACCACCGCACCGTCCAGATTGTAGAGTGGTCCACCAGAATTGCCGGGGTTAACTGCCACGTCGGTCTGGATGAACGGGACATAGGTATCGTTGGGCAGATTACGACCTAGTGCACTCACGATACCGGCAGTAGCCGTGTAATCCAATCCGAAGGGTTGACCGATGGCCAGTACCCATTGTCCGACTTTGAGGGTATCGGAATTACCAATGCGAGCAGTGGGGAGATCCGTGGCGGCTACCTTGAGTAACGCGATATCGATGAGGGCATCAATCCCCACCACCTTGGCGGTCCACTCGTGGTGATCAGCGTCGCGCACCACAATCTCATCGGCGTCCCTGACAACGTGGGCGGCGGTGAGAAGGTAGCCATCGGGGGAGATGATGAAACCGGAACCCAACCCTTGGGTTGGTCGGTCACTTCGGGGGGCGGGACGAGGATGGTCGAAGAAGCGACCCAGAAAATCACGCAACTCCGGGGGGATGTCCTTCAAGTCGGGGATGATCCCCCGCTTTTTGTCATGGCTGGAGGTTCGTTGGACGGTACTAATGTTGACGACCGCCCGACTCGCTTGCTCTACCTGAGAGGTGAAATCGGCAGCAGGTTGGCCGACGGTGGGCAGGACAAGCAAGAGGGCACACAGAAGAGACAATAAGCGTTGGAACATCACGATTCTCCATGAAACTGTCCTCGAAGGAGCACTGGGAGTGCGACGCCCCCCCAGTCCGGTTGCGTAATGCAATAGAGCAGAGGACGCGAGGGAAATTCTGAAGCCGCTGCCATTGAGGTTCAGCCAGC
>CAUYTY010000046.1 GCA_963575655.1 Gammaproteobacteria bacterium
CAGCAAGGAATTTGATGGGTTAAATAATATGATGGATAAAGAAACTTTTGGATATAATTAGTATACGAAACAGTGCTTACTGTAAAGTTCGTAAGAATCAAGGCCGCGCCACAACATTGGCGAGGGGAGCGAGCCGCAAGGCTCCGTTACTAAGATCTTACGGGCTGGTAGCCGGGAAAGACCGGCGTTTTTACCGACGGTCGCAAAAACCGTCTCCTTTCCTCCCCGCCCTGAGGGCGAGGTTTCTCAGAGACACTGATGAAACTACCTCCATTGGTATCCAAACTTTTTGCATTATCCGAGAGGAAGGAGATAAACGCCCAAAAGATACCATTTCTTAGCATGGGCCTCCTATTCGTATCGGTGTTCACCGTCATTCTGGGGGGGAGCTATGGATCATTTCGGTTCTTTGCCGACCAGCTGATCGGACATACCCAGGAAGATTTGCAAGGTCTGGCAAAAATGAAGGCAGAGCAGATCAAAAACCTGCTGAATAATTTACATTATGACATTGATATATTTGTTGCCCGATCCTCAGTATGGCAGACTTTGAGCGGTATCAATACTGCTGAGGGGACCGTCCGTTTGGGAAAGGCCATCAGCGATACGCTACGGGACCAGCGTTATTGCCGCCTTCTTGTGGTCAACACCGCCTTGCGAATCGTCGCACCGTTTCCACAGCCGCTTGAAGCCTCTGAAGAGTCAGCCCTGCGGGAGGTCATCAAAACCCACGAAAAGGTGATGATCGAACCTCACCGAACCGGAGCGGGCGAGGTCGTTTATGGCATCGCCCACCCGATCTTCGCCAATGGCGATCCTCTTGGTGAGGTGGTAGGCGCCATTTACCTGGAGCAGGAAGCGCTACGGTTTCTTTTCCCCCTGTTGGTGTTTCAGTCCACGGCCAGTCCATCCTCGGAGACCCTGTTGGCGCGGCTCGATGGTAACGACATCCTGTTCCTAAGCCCTCTGCGCTTCAAACCGAAGGCGGCGCCGCTCACCTTTCGTCTATCCGTCGAACATGCTCAGGTTCTGGCCAGAAAGGCGTTGGTGGACGGCGAGTTTGGCCTGCTGACGGGTTTGGACTATCGCGGTGTGAAGGCAATTGGCGCTACCCAGCCGGTGCTTGGTACGTCTTGGGTGATGGTGACCAAGATCGACCGCTCCGAGATCGAATACCCAGCCAAGCAGGTGGGAGCCGTCATTTTCTCCATAACGATCCTCCTGATAATTCTTAGTTTCTTCATCTTCCACCTGTATTGGCGCGTAAAAAACAATGATATTGGCCAGGTCGAACAAGCTCACTTCAAGGACATACTCGCCGCTCTACCCGACGGAGTCTATATCGCCGATCAGCACTATGACCTCCAGTTCGTCAATCTTGTGATTGAGACGGCGTTCGGTCCGCTCGATGGACGGAAATGTTTTACGTATTTCCATGATCGTACCGATCCCTGCCCCTGGTGCCATAACCAGCAGGTGTTTACCGGTCAGACGGTGCGGTGGGAATGTCATTTTGACAAGATCGATCGGACCTTTGAGCTATTCGACACATTGTTTCCCAATCCAGACGGTAGCCTCCTCAAGATCGAGTTTTTCCACGACATTACCGAACTCAAGCGCCGCGAGAGCGCATTACGAGAACATCAACGTATCCATAGTTCTTTAGTAAACAATGTTCCCGATTATGTGATGCGTTACGATCAGGCGCATCGGCATATCTTCGCCAATGAGCGTTTCTTTGTTGACACGGGGATCTCACGTGATCAATACCTCGGCAAGTCTCATCGGGAAATGGGTTTTCCCGAGCATTTATGCGATCTGTGGGAACGGGCGATCAGTCGATGTTTTGCCACGCAGGAATCCCAAACCGAAGTATTTAACTGGGAAAGCGTGAAGGGGACCATGGTATTGGAATCGCGGGTCATCCCAGAATTCGCTGATGACGGAACAGTGGCCACCGTACTAGGTCTTTCGCGCGATATCACCGAGCGCTACCGCACGGAGAAAATTTTGCGTTTCCACAGTGCCATCTTGACCAACCTAGCGGAAGGGATCCATCTCACCCGTGTGAGCGACGGCCTCATAGTCTTTGCCAATTCACAACTGGAGCGCCTATTCGGATACGAACCGGGTGAACTCACGGGTCAACCCGTCAGCCGCCTAAATGCCCCCTGTACGACTAGCCCAGAGGACGTCGCTGCCAAGATCATGCGCGAGCTGAGCGAGCAAGGGATGTGGAGTGGTGAGGTCGAAAATATCCGTAAGGATGGCACCAATTTTTGGTGCCAGGCTCATGTCACTACCTTTGTCCATCATGAATTCGGCCCGGTGTGGGTGAGTGCTCATACGAACATCACCGAACGCAAACAGATCGAGGCGATGTTACGAAAAAACCAGGAAAGGCTGAAACAGGTGATTCGGGCCGGTAAGGTGGGACTTTGGGATTGGGACTTACTGACCAATCACGTGGAATTCTCCGAGGAGTGGAAGCGCCAGATCGGTTACGAGGAACACGAAATCAGCAATGATTTCGAAGAATGGCGTAGCCGAGTCCACCCGGATGACCTGGTTGCCATCCTCCAACGGGTACAGAAGTTCATCAAGACCCCCTCGGGTGGTTACCAGAACGAATTTCGTTTCCGCCACAAGGATGGGTCCTACTGCTGGATCCTTGCGCAGGCCGAGCTGGAAACGGATCAGCACGGCAAACCCGTCCGAATGTTTGGCTCTCACATCGATATCACGGACCGAAAACAAACGGAAGAACAGTTGCGAATTAGCGAAGCCCGGTTCCGCGCCATGGTGGAAAACGATTTGGTTGGTATTGCTACCGTCAAAGACAGGATCCTTCAGTGGGTGAATCCCGCGTATGAAAAGACCTTGGGCTATAAACCGGGCGAGCTCTGCCGCGTCCCGGTCCGAATTCTTTACCCTGATGATGACGCCTATCAGGAGATGGAGGAAAAATATATATCGTCCATTCAAGACGGGCGGATATTTCGTGCCGAACAAGATTTTCTGCACAAGGATGGTCATCGGATCACCGTGAGTTTACATGGAAGTATTTTGAATCAGAACACTGGGGAATCCCTGTGGATTTTCGTTGACATCACCGATCAAAAGCAGGCGGAAGCGGCTTTGCGGGATAGCGAACAACGCCTAAGTCGTGCCCTAGACGCCACCAATGACGGCCTCTGGGATTGGGATCTACGCACCGGCCAATCCTATCTATCACCGCGATACTACGAAATGATCGGTTACCAGCCGAACGAGGTTACACCAGATTTCAACTTATTCAAACGCCTAATGCATCCAGACGACTTTCCTAATGCCCTGCTAATCATAAACGCAAATTTGCGAGGTGAACTTCCTTACAGCGATTTCAATTACCGGCTAGTTACCAACTCCAACGAGACGAAATGGGTTCGAGGGCGCGGCCGGATCGTTGAGCGGGATGCCCTGGGTGCGCCGTTACGAATGGTCGGCACTATCACCGATATTACTGAGAACAAACGAGCAGAACGGGCCTTGCTCGAGAAAACTACGCTCCTGGAAAATGTCATCAACTCCTCCACCGACTACATTTTCGTCAAAGATCGTGAGCTGCGTACCATTCTCTGCAACCGAGTCTTTGCGCAGGCCATGGGCAAGACCCCAGAGGCGCTTTATGGCAAAACAGATATCGAAAATGGTTGGGACACCAAGTTAGTACTAGGTTGTCCCGAGGAAGGTATCCGCGGCTTTCAGCAGGATGATCTGTTGGCGCTGGCTGGCGAAGTCGTTCACTCCCATAATGATCTCGGCAACATTGGCGGCGATACCCGTTACTTCGATTCGGTCAAGGTGCCTTTGCGGTCATCCGATGGCGAGATCATCGGCCTAGTCGGCATCAGTCGTGACGTGACCGAGATGCGACGCCACGAAGTGGCGTTACTCCAGGCCAAGGAAGCCGCTGATGCCGCCAACATTGCCAAGAGCCGCTTCCTGGCCACCATGAGTCATGAAATTCGCACGCCAATGAACGGTATCCTTGGCATGGCCCAAATATTGTTGGCGCCAAACATTAGGGAATTCGAGCGGCTAAACTATGCCAGAGTGATCCTCAATTCCGGTCGGACATTACTCACTCTGCTCAACGATATCCTTGACCTTTCCAAGGTGGAAGCGAACAAGATTACCCTCGAATCCACGGTACTGGTGCCCACGCGGATTCTCGATGAAATCCGGACGTTGTTCGTAGAAAACGCCCAATTCAAGTCGCTATCGCTAGAAGTGGATTGGTGCGGACCGGATATTTCCTATCTGGGCGATTACCACCGCCTGCGCCAGATGCTCTCCAACCTGATTAGCAATGCCATCAAATTCACGACGCGAGGCCAGATTCGCCTGATCGCGCGGGAGGTCGGGCGAGATGGTCAGACTGCAATACTTGAATTTGCTGTCTCAGATACCGGAATCGGCATTCCTAAAGACATCCTGCCACGATTGTTTGAGCCTTTTTCCCAGGCAGATAGTTCGATGACCCGGAAATACGGTGGTACCGGTCTTGGTCTTTCCATCGTGCGTGGTCTGGCCCGGATGATGGGCGGAGATGTTGGTTGCGAAAGCGAACCTGGGCAAGGATCACGTTTCTGGTTCCGTATTCGCGCGAATCTTGCAACACTTGGGGATAGTCCTTCAGCTAGGTCACTTAATCCAAATGATAACTACGCGATCATCCCTATAACCTTCCCAGGACGGGTACTCGTGGTCGAGGATAATTCAACCAACGCCATGGTCATCCTATCTTTTCTGAGCCGGTTTGGTGTAATTGCCGTACTGGCGGAAGATGGGCAAAAAGCGCTCGATGCCATCATGGGAAACACCCTCCCGGTGGATCTGATCCTTATGGATCTACATATGCCAATCATGGACGGCTATGCCGCCACCCATCGTATACGACAATGGGAGACCGAGCAGGCACAACCACGTCATCCGATTATCGCCCTGACGGCAGATGCCTTCGAGGAGGATCGGCAGCGTTGCTTGGCCGCAGGCATGGACGATTTCCTAAGCAAACCCATCGTGATCGATTCCCTGAAGGTGATACTAAACCGATGGCTTACCTCCCAACCCGTAGCCTTGCCCATCGTGGCACCCCCTCCCCCCGGGGTAAAACTGGTAGATGTGCCAAGGATTATGGTAATAGTGCGTAAATTGATTCCCTTGCTTGAGGGAAATAAATTCGATGCCATAATCCACTTCAATGACTTGCGGGAGGACTTAGCGGGGACCGAGACTGCCAAGGAGGTTGCGGAAATAGGTCAACTTTTGGAAGAATTCAACTTCAATCTAGCGCTTGAGAAGCTGTGCAAAATACTGGTAGCACAAGGGTGGAAAGAATAAATTTTATGACTGAAAGACGTTACAAAATTATGCTCATCGACGATCTGCCAGCAAATTTGCGGACGTTGGGGGCCGTACTGTCCAAGGAATTCGATCTACAAATCGCGAAATCAGGAGAGACAGGCTTAGCGTTGGCGGAACAATCGCCGCCTGATCTTATCTTGCTCGATGTGATGATGCCGGGAATGGATGGTTACGAAACCTGCCGACGATTCAAGGAGAATACTCGACTACAGACCATCCCCATCATCTTCATCACTGCCGCAAATGAAGTAAACGATGAGTTGCAAGGATTGGCGTTGGGCGCTGTAGACTATATTACTAAACCATTCAGTATTCCAATTGTTCAGGCAAGGGTGAAAACGCATTTAGCTTTACAAACCGCCAAACGAGAGTTGGACAAGAAAAACCAACTTCTACTCCATGAACGGGAGTCGATTGAGACTATCCTCCTAAAAATGCGGCAAGCGGATGTCTTTGATGAGCGTTATTTACGCTACATCATATCACCAGTGGAAAAGACCGCTGGTGATATGCTTCTTTCAGCCTTTACTCCTGATGGTCGGCAACTGGTTTTGCTTGGGGACTTTACTGGTCATGGTCTGTCGGCGGCTATCGGTGGTCCGCTGGTAACCTACATCCTGCATGAATTAGCCAAGAAAGGTATTTCTGGGGAACAGATCCTTCATGAAATTAATTATCAACTTTATACAAGGCTCCCCACGAGAATGTTTCTTGCTGCTATTTTGCTTGATATTTCCCTGGAACGTACTCAAGCTACTCTTTGGAACGCCGGCCTTCCTGATGTCCTATTGATTCGGGAGGGATCAATACAGGATCATTTCCCATCAGAAATGATTCCTCTTGGGATCTCCAAAAAATTGGATATTGGCGCCGTTAGAGTACCGCTGAAGAAAGGTGATCGTCTGTATGCATTTTCCAACGGTATTATCGAGGCCAAGGATAGCAATGGTAATATGTTTGGGATGGATAGACTGGAGATTTTTCTGAAGAAAGTGGCTGCGCAAGAAAACGTCCTGGATGAGCTAATGGCTTTGCTCAATAAATACGTTAAATCATCTACTCACGAAGATGATATTACCCTCGTCGAGGTTCAAATCTAATTATAAATCTCTTAACAGACGCATCTAGCAATTGAGACCTCTCCCGGCAGGAGAGGTTTGTGATGATAGTTAACCCAAGTTGCTACCTATGCAGTGAGAAACGAAAAAACCCCTCCCTCCCCGAGAGAGGGGTTGGAGTGAGGGCGCGAATTTGTTGATTCGTCAGCATCACGCCCTCA
>CAUYTY010000047.1 GCA_963575655.1 Gammaproteobacteria bacterium
CTCCCCGTTTACGGGGAGGGTTGGGGAGGGGGCAAGTAGGTGGCAACTTGGGTTATTTATCAACGGTGGAGAATGACGCGAATGATGCGGTTCGTTCCTCGCAGTATTCTACGCAGACTTTAAATCTCCAACTTCGGGTGCGGTTCTGGACTGATCTTCTGATATGCCGTTGGCGTGTCTATAATTTTTTATCAGAAGGGAATTGGTTGTTTTCCCTCTTTCTTCTTTTTGAAATATAAAATAAAAGATAATTATAGTTCTTTTATTTGTTCGATAAGCCCGCTATGCTGCCGCCGCAATCCGGGGATGAGCGGTCGCTTCCGTCAATATTCTACTAATACACTCGGATTAAATGCGTCCTGTAACCGTTCACCCCCTCCCAATGGGAGAGGGCGGGGGGGTGGGTGATCAAAATAAAATACGACCAGTGGTCAGTAGGTTGAATTAGGATTTTTTGATCGTCCGCCCTCAACCCCTCTGATTGAGAGGGGGGGGAAACGGTTACCGCGCATACTGCAAACCAGTCCTGCAGAAAAACGTGCAGGAAACTCGCGTAAAATACCCGACCTGCCTGGTCCGCCAAGTAGCCTTGTGGTTATCTAGGCGGCGTGGGTGCCCGGTGCCGGACTTCCGATTCCGAGGTGTCCGAAGGCTAACACTGAGTCTGGGGTTGAGTTTGAAAACCTTCCCCGTAACTCAACTTTTATTATTTGTCATTCAACGCCGTATTGTGAGGAGACCCTATGACGGCTGTTATCGCAACCAACCAGACCATCCTGGTCGTGGGTGGCGGCATTAGTGGCATGACCGCGGCACTGGAGGCCGCCGAATGTGGTAAGCAGGTGGTGCTGATCGAGAAGGGACCGACCCTCGGGGGACGGGTAAGCCAGCTCTATAAGTACTTTCCCAAGCTCTGCTTTCCCACCTGTGGCCTGGAGATCAATCTGCGCCGGATCAAAGCCAATCGTAACATCCACCTGTTGACCCAGACCGAGGTGGAGCAGGTAAGTGGCGTCCCCGGGGACTTTAGCGTGACGGTGCGTCGCCACCCACGCTACGTGACCGAGGCCTGTACCGCCTGTGGCGACTGTGCCAAGGCGGTGACGGCTGAATTCGACGACGAATTCAACTACGGGATGAACCGTCGCAAGGGTGCCTATCTGCCCTACAACCTCGCCTACCCCCAGCAGTATGTCCTGGATGAGCGTCTGATCGGTACGCCTGATGCCGAGGCCGCCAAGGCCGCATGCAAGGCCAATGCCATCGACCTCGGCATGACAGAGGAGGTGATCACCCTTAAGGCGGGCGCTATTGTCTGGGCCACCGGTTGGAAGCCCTACGACGCCGCTAAGATTCAGCCCTACGGTTACGGCCGCTTCAAAAACGTCATTACCAGCGTGGAATTCGAGCGCATGCTCGACCCCTTTGGCCCGACCGGCGGCAAGATCCGTCGCCCCTCGGATGGCGCGGTGCCCAAGAATGTCGCGTTTATTCAGTGCTCTGGTTCGCGTGACCGCAACCACCTCAAGCACTGTTCGCGCATCTGCTGCATGGCTACCCTCAAGCAGACCACCTATGTCCGCGAACAGTTCGGTGATGCCGCTAAGTCGAGCGTTTACTACATCGATATCCGCGCCATCGACCGCATCGACGACTTCCATCGTCGGGTGAAGGAAGACCCAAGCGTCACCTTCATCAAGTCCAAGGTGGCCTCGATCACTCAAGACGCCTCGACCGGCGATGTCTTCCTGCATGGTAACGACCTGGAAAAACCGGGGATGGGCAGCGATATGCGCTACAAGAACCGCCACGACCTGGTGGTACTGGCGGTAGGCATGGCGCCCAGTGTCCCGGCAGACAAGATCCCGGCCAAGATTCGTTCTAATCCCCATGGTTTCATTGAACTGGATACGGGGGTGGGGATCTTCGGGGCAGGCGTCTCTTCCGAGGCGTTGGACGTGAACCGTGCGGTGCAGAATGCTACCGCTGCGGCGCTGCGGGCGATCCAGGTGGTCAACCGCGTGGCTGGAGTCGAGGGTTAACCAATGGCAGAAATTATCAAAATCGGCGCGTATCTCTGCAAGGGTTGCGGTCTCGGCGAGCGGCTTAATATCGGCGCCCTGGAAAACGCCGCCAAGCGGGCGGGTAAGGCCAATGTAGTTCGTTCCCATGGCCTGCTGTGCGGTCAGGAAGGCGTGGACATGATCCAGGCCGACATCGAGAAGGAAGGTGTCAATCGGGTCATGATCGCTGCCTGTTCACGGCGCGCCAAGACCGATGCCTTCCGTTTTGACGGTGTGGCGCTGACGCGCGCCAACCTGCGTGAAGGGGTGATCTGGGTACGTCCAGATACCAAGGATGCAAAAGAGACCACCCAGGAGATGGCCGAGGACTACGTGCGCATGGGTTGTGCCGAAGTGCGGCGCATGACGCTCCCGACCGCTAACCCCAAGGCTGTCCTCAATCGTCAGATTCTCGTAGTAGGTGGTGGTGTCAGCGGCATGACAGCGGCCCTCGAAGCCGCGCAGACCGGTTACCAGGCCACCATCGTAGAGCAGACCGACCGCCTCGGCGGCTGGGCGGGCAAGCTCTACAAGCGCGTTGCCGACCGCTACCCGTTCGCCGACCCGACAGATACCGGTGTCGCCGAGATGGTCAAAGCGATACAAAACGATGCCAAGATCACCGTTTACCTGAATGCCACCGTCAATCGTACTGGTGGTGCCCCAGGGCGGTTCGAGGTCGAGATTGTCACGGACGGTAAGGTGGTCAATGCGACCTTTGGTTCGATCATCCAGGCATCAGGATTTACCCGCTACAACCTCGCCAATCTGCCCGAACTGGGCGGTGGGGCGCTCAGAGATGTGGTGGACCAGGCTGGACTGGAGGAATTGGCGGTTGCCGCTGCGGGCGGGGCCATCAAGCGTCCTTCCGATGGACGTGAGGTGCGGACGGTTGCCTTCGTCCAATGCGCGGGCCAGCGTTCCGACAAAGCGGGTCACCTGCCCTACTGCTCGGGATTCTGTTGCACCACCTCGATCAAGCAGGCGATGTACTTCAAGGATCGCAATCCCGAGATCGATACGGTGGTCCTCTTCACCGACTTGCGCACCCCCGGTGCTGCTGGTGAGGATTTCTATCGAAGTGGTCAGCAGAAGGGCGTTACCTTCACCAAGGGCGTGGTGAGTGGGGTAACCCAGGGTACCTCCGGCCCGGTAGTGCGTTTCCATGACGAGATCCTCAACGAGCATGTGGACATGCCCGTGGATTTGGTGGTCCTCGCGACCGGTCAGGTGGCCAATGCTGGTGTGAACATTGAGACCATGACCGCGCCCCAGGTGGAAGGGCAGGGCACGCCGACCGAGCAGAAGGTATCGATCCTGAACCTGACCTACCGTCAGGGACCGGACGTGCCCCAGCTTCGGCATGGGTTTGCCGATTCCCACTTTATCTGCTTCCCCTACGAGACTCGTCGTACCGGCATCTACACCGCCGGCCCGGTGCGTCGGCCGATGGACATTGCTCAGGCGATGGAAGACGCGACCGGCGCCGCGCTCAAGGCGATCTCGGCACTCGAAAACGCAGGATTGGGACGTGCCGCGCATCCGCGCTCAGGCGACCTGTCCTTCCCGACCTTCCGTCGCGAGGGTTGTACACAGTGCAAACGTTGCACCGTGGAGTGTCCGTTCGGGGCAATTGACGAAGACGAACAGCGTTATCCGCAATTCAATGAGGCGCGTTGTCGGCGTTGCGGTACCTGTATGGGCGCTTGCCCGGTGCGTGTGATTTCCTTCGAAAACTATTCGGTGGAAACGGTCGGTCAACAGGTTAAATCACTGGAGATTCCCGACGAATTTTCTGGTAAGCCGCGTATTCTGGTACTGGCTTGTGAAAACGACGCCTACCCGGCTCTGGATATGGCGGGTCAGAATCGCCTCGAATACAGCGCATTCGTTCGTATTATTCCGGTGCGTTGCTTGGGTTCGGTCAATACCATTTGGCTCAACGACGCCCTCAATAATGGTTACGACGGTGTGATGCTGATGGGTTGCCAGAAGGGTGACAATTACCAATGTCACTTTGTCAAGGGATCCGAGATGGCTCACTATCGCATGAGCAAGATCGGCGACACCCTCAAGGGCATGAATCTCGATGTTGAGCGGGTGGCTACCTATGAGGTTTCCATCACCGATATTCATCGTATTCCCAAGCTCATCAACGACTATGCCGCCATGATCGAAAAGATCGGCCCAAGCCCCTTCAAGGGCTTCTAGGAGAAGCGCATGAACGATCTGAATCACGCGGTACTGGGAAAGTATCGTGGCAATTTTCTAAGGGAGGTGGAGGCCAATGTCGAGGAGGGTGAATGGGTCAAGATGTGCATGCAATGCGGGGTATGTTCGGGTTCGTGCCCGATGGGTCCGTATTGGGAGCACCCGCCCCAGGAACTCTTCATGATGATTCGCGCTGGCAAGCGTGAAGAGGTTCTTTCATCCACCTCCATGTGGATGTGTACCTCTTGTTATAACTGCCTGGTGCGTTGCCCACGCGAGGTGCCGATTACCCATATCATGCACGGACTCGCCACCTACGCAAAACGCCTCGGATTGGCGCCGCAGACGATTACCCCGCGCTTTGCTCAGAAGTTTTGGGATAATCTCTCCAAGACCGGCCGGGTGAATGAATTGAAACTCGGCTTGGCGCTGTATTTCATCAACGGACTTAGTGAAGGTGTCAAGACCGCGCTACAGATGCAGGACATTGGATTGGGCATGGTCAAGACCAAGCGTATGAATCCGTTGGAGATCTTGGGAGGTCATGGGGTCAAGGATCGGGCGGGTTTCCACGCCATGCTGAAGAAGGCGCAGGAGATCGAAATGGCAAAGATTGCCAAGAACCAGGCAGTGGGAGGTTGAGCTAATGGCGAAGAAAGATTATTCATTTTATCCGGGTTGCTCCTCCCAGAAAGGCGCCTCGGCGTCGAATTGTACGACCTCGATTAATGCGATCTGTGATGTGCTGAATATTCAGCTCAACGAGATCCCTGATTGGAATTGTTGTTCGGCCTCGATTGGTTATGCGGGTGGTGGTGAATTGCCGCGTCTGACCCTGTCGGCGCGTAATTTGGCGCTCTCCGAGCAACATAATCCTGGTCAGGATGTAGTCGCGACTTGCGCTGCGTGTTGGCTTTCGACCCGCGAGGCCAAGGAACGCCTTGCCCACGACAAGCAACTGTTTGCCGAGGCCAACATTGCGTTGAAAGAGGCCGGGCTCAATCTCAAGAACGAGACCCCAGTGCGGCACATGGTCGAGGTGTTGATTGAGGATTTTGGCTACGACGCATTAAAGGCCCCGGTCAAGAAGCCCTTGGAGGGTATCAAGATCGCCGGTTATGTGGGTTGTCAGACCAATCGTCCGTTTGGAATTGTTGGGGAGTCTTACGAGAATCCGGTATATCTCGATAAGCTCACCGAGATCCTGGGGGGCAATCCGGTTGAGAATTACGACAAGAAGGTTTCCTGCTGTGGTGGGGCGTTGGCCTTCTCCGAGCCGGAAAAGAGTCAGGCGCTCATCAAGGATATCATCGAGGCCGCCTATGACGGTGGGGCCGATATGATCGTCACCCCCTGTCCGGTGTGTCAGATGAATGTTGAGGTCTATCAGGGCCTCATCAATAAACGCTACGGGACGAAGTTCAACATGCCGGTAGTCTATTACTCGACCCTGATGGCCGTGGCCTATGGAAAATCAGGGAAAGAGGCTGGGCTCGATGGGCAGGTGATTCGGGCCAAGCAGTTGGATGATCTTGCTGGGTAGTTAGCACAGAGTGCGGTAATGTAGTAAAAATAAGCCCCGGCCGAGGGAATGGCCGGGGTTTTTTCTTTTGTCCAACCGTGGGGGAGTAAAAACCATGTCATTTAGCGAATTCAAAGATATACCGCAAGTTCAACGAAAGTACGGGATAAAATATAAAGAGTCTAATTTTATAGGAGTAAGTGAATTTGCGGTTCCAGAATCCTTCAGGAAAGATTTTGAGTTTAACTTGGAAAATTTTGACGCTTTTTCTTCCGAGGGCGCTAGATGTGAAATTATAATTTTCCCTATATTGAGAGAGATATACCAAGTCTATTCTTCAACGCTTTCTCTTTGGGTGCAAAAACCATTATCGTTTGATGACGAGCTAACAGGAACGCCGGATTATATTGTTTCAAAAAGGTCGGAATATGGAAAGTTATTCCTGGAGTCTCCCATTTTGTCTGTGGTAGAGGCAAAAAAGAATGACTTTGAACAAGGCTGGGGACAATGTTTGGCAGAATTGGTGGCATCTCAAAGATTAAATAATAATGAGGTGCCTGTCTATGGTATCGTAACCGACGGAAAAACGTGGGAGATTGGTGGTTTAGAAGCTAATGTTTTCGTAAAGAATATCAGAAGCTTTACGATAGATAATCTTTCTGAACTGTTTTCTGCGCTGGACTTTGTGTTTAAAGAAATGCTAAAAGTGTAACTGTCGGAACAGAGACTAAATCTTGAAAATCCCGCAGGGATAGGAATTATAACCGGAATTATAACCGTGTCTAGCCAAGTACGGCCAGCACGATACCACTCATGTGTTGAGTATTCAATAGACATTATCGGAAACCTCACCCCCCGCCCCCCTCTCCTTAACAGGAGA
>CAUYTY010000048.1 GCA_963575655.1 Gammaproteobacteria bacterium
GTTACCTACACCTGTTTTATATCCAAATTTTTTGAAGAGTGATCCATCAATCAATTAGGATCCTATCAAAACAAGCTACGCTGCGAACCGGATAATCCTAACCAACGGCCATCGGCGATAGCCCCGCCACTGTCCATAACAAATTCGTAAACCCCTGGAATAACCCGCCCCTTCAGAACTTCCGGGGGTTTGACATAGGCACGTAGGACCAGATACCCCTTTTCATTGATAAACGCCTCGTAATCATAGCGATTACCCGATGGTAGGCTTACCCGATGCGCTAATTCATCGGGAAGCGCGGATTCAACAAAAACAGCAAATGGACGCCGTGACTCGTGCAGTTCTTGTTCTGCATTGGCCAACAATTTAATCGTTCCCTCAGCCTCGGATCGGATGGCTGGTATGACCATTTTAACATTGATAAACGGCCATCCCAGCCCAATTACCAGGGCCAGGGTACCAACTACCCAATTGAAGGAAACCAGCAGGCGTTCCATTTCACTCGTCCTCTACTATCCGACGCCCACTGCCGGGACGGGCCTGAAGAGAACGACGGTCCTCCTCCAGGCTCGCTTTTTGGTGGTACATATAATCCCGCGTCCCAACGTCATAGGCTGTCAGAGTTTTGTGATCCACCAACTTGGGAGTGATGAAGAAGATAGTTTCGTTACGTGTCATATCCGCAGTATTGCTCCGAAACAGTCCGCCCAATATCGGGATATCCATTAACCCCAATACACCACTCGAACCTTCCAAGTGGTTGTCTTGAAACAATCCGCCCAGAATGAAAGTGGATCCATCGGGAACAATAACGTTGCTCTGCACTTCTTTCTCGTCGGTCTGGAGGGCGGCGGTAAAAGAGGAATTCTTGGCGTCAATGTTAAGTCGAACCATCTGTTTGGCACCCGAAGATGCATCCTCACGGATCACGCTCGGGGTAATCTGCATCTCCAGTCCAGCGTCCACAGTCTTGATATCCGAACG
Source organism: Gammaproteobacteria bacterium (assembly GCA_963575655.1). Lineage (NCBI taxonomy): Bacteria > Pseudomonadati > Pseudomonadota > Gammaproteobacteria > Gammaproteobacteria bacterium. Next base: position 985 of record CAUYTY010000048.1, read on the forward strand.
AGTACCATCGCCAGTGGTAATAGGAATGCTGACTTTGCGCTTACTTGTGATCTTGGCCAAGACATTATTCAGCGTTACCACATGGGGGGAGGCCAACACCTGGCTCTTATTCTGCTGCTTTAGGGCATTAAGTTGAGCAGCCAAGGCACCTCGGGTACCTTGGAAGACATAAGAGAGCAGGCCACTTCCCGGGCCACCCGCAAGAGGGAGGAGGGTGATGGGATCAGTGATGGGAGTGGTGGTTTTTGCTTCTGTTTTCTGGTAACCAGAAATAATGTTGGTGGAAATGCCATTGACGATGGTTGTGGTATAGACCGGCGTATACGAAGCGGAAGACGAATAACCCGGTCCTGAAGATGTATTGCTGGGCGGTTGACCGGGAAATGATACTGTTCCAGTACTCGTCGGTGTTCCATAAAATCCCGCAACATTCGCCGCAGCTCCCGCTGCCAGCGCCCCCGCTCCCGAACCAGTGCTGATACCGCCCGCATTGCCATTGCGATCAGAACCTGCTGCTCCCCACTGCACCCCAAGGTCACGACTTGTCCCGGCCTCTGCCTGGACGATCATTACCTCCAGGTCAATCAAGGGCATGGGTTTATCCAATTCACGAACCATCTTCCTCACGTCTGCGATCACATCGGGAGGCCCCTGGACTACCACTGAGTTAGTGCGTAGATCGACGGACAGGACGGGCTTGATGTTGCCGCAGGGCATAGGGCTGCTATTTGAGGGGGAAACTGCGGTGTTGGAAGATGAAACCAAGACTTGAGTTGTCGACTCCTTGGTAGCATCACCCTTTTTGGAAGAGTGGTTGTCTTCCAGTAGAGAACGAAGGGTTTCATCCATGCCAGGCACAGCAACTTTATCGCCTTGGAAGGTAAGAGTGGTTGTGCCAACACTGGCATAACGTACCGGAATCACCTCTACCTGCCGCGACATCTGCGCTGCTGCTTGTTCTTCGGCACACTTCACGCGCAGCTCACGCTCGCGCATTTGTACGGCTCTCTCGCGCAGGTTGGCGTCGCTCTCGCGCAACTTAGCATCACTCTCCCGCGATTTACTGACATTTTCCTCGTTCTTCTGTCGTTCAGCGGCACCGGCCTCCAGCTTGCTGACGGTATTTTCAATCTCGCTCACAGCCTGGGCAGAACCATGTACCAACAGCGAGTTAGTCATCGCATCCGCAGTTACCGATACCCCGTCGCTAATCATGCCGAAGCGAGCCAGCGCTGCTTTCACATCATTTGGGGACGTATACCGCAGAGAGATCAGATTCCGTCTACTGGTAACGGTGGGGAAGATAGAAATATTGTTCGTTGCAGGGTCGTAGGAGTAGGACAACGAATTCTCTTCCATTAGCTTATTAAAAGCACCCTGCAAAGGGATATTCATCGCCCTGAAGTCGGTAGTAACCTTACCAGATACTCCAGGTTTGAAGATGACCACCATCCTTGCATCGTTTTGACGTAGCAGACGGCTCAACACATCTTGCAGGTCTTCGTCGACCACACTGCGTTCGAAGGGTTCACTACGCCACTGAACTTCAGCCGCCCAGCTCGTCTGCCCCCCCAACAACCCAGCCAAACACACCACTGCTGTTATTGCTCGCCACTCACGACGACCCGCCCATGCCTTGCTCATTCACCCCCCCCCCTCTCTCTCTGCTGGCTCACAGCAAGTCTGCTTGGTACCGCTTCGAGCCCGAATCGGCTCTACAACGGGATGATACTTAAACACTGTTGAAAAGTTCGCCCTCCTAATAAAAACCACTTCAGGCGAACGGCCACTTTAATCACCCTCATAACTGAAGGTCAAGCGTGATTATTCACACAATATCATCTTGACAAAATCACATCAAATCATTTTCAACCCTTCGCTATATCACCATACAGCCTAACAAACCAACAGGTTAAGAAAAAACACCCATGGAAAGTAAAACCGTTGATTACACGAAGGTTGTGGCAGATATACTGCCAAAGAGAGGCATACCTTAGTGGTTTTCCGCCCACTCTGTGCAGTTTAATTCCTATGGTTTAACGATGCCGTGGTTATTGGTCGCCTATTCCACGGACCAAAGGCATGGTTGATTTATTGTCGTACTTTATTTATGAAATTCTGTGCAGAGTAACGCTAGACGTAAACTATCGTCTCCAAGACGTGACCGTGAAGGTGCACCAACGTTCAATCCTACCAACCACCCAGCGTAACCGTTCACTCTATCAGCGGGTGGGGTGGATGGTGACTCAACAGGTCAACCGAGGATCCTTATCAACATGAGCAATCGAATCGTCCCCCCAATCGCTAAGAACAGTTCCATCTACCATTCCGTTCGATCACAACGCCAATGGCGCGGGTTTACCCTCGTTGAATTGTTGGTGGTCATGAGCATTGTTGGTATCCTCGCTGCCATTGGCGTACCCAGATTTCAACTCTATCTCCTGCAAGGGCACCTCGACGAGGCCAAGCCCTATCTTATGACAATTGCTGCAAAGGAAAGGGCACGTTTTAATGAGCGGGGTTATTATTTACATACCACCAAAGAAACAGACATTCGACGTGAGCTTGGTGTCGACCTCAAGAGTATTGGAGATTTTTGCTTTATAGTGGTCTGTCACAATCTTTCTGGCACAACTCAATGCCACAGCCGAGCCAGTGAGGGTGTTTATACCGTTGGTGAATCCACCCTTACTTACGCCAGCACTACTACGACGGGTGAATTCGAGGTCTGGGCGGTGTTGCGCAATAGCGGAAATACAGTAACCACTTGGGGCAGTACTAGTTGCGAGGTGCAGAAAAATCTCATTACTGATGCATTCGAAAAACAAACCTCTCTCGGTTGGGTCCACGACGCTACCGCCCCTGCCACCGCTGGCGCAGGTGGAGAGGGTCGAATAGTGGTACTACGTTATCCTCCTCCCGTCGATGGAATGGATGCTACCGCAGCTAATTATCACACCAATATCAATCACACCAGTATCAATCACGATTGGCAAAGCGGTATTAGCATTTCGGATGCCATGTTGGATTAAACTGAAATAGACATTGGTTATCGTTTCGTCATTGCTCACAACCATGGCAATCTGACGAAACGATGACCAAGACCAGAAATCAACGTCGCTCCGCCTCTCCTATTTCCCAGAGGATTCGATCCAAAGCCCGCCCTGGTAGCAAACGGCGCAACGCCGCAAATAGATAGGCGGGAAAGGTTACTGGATAGCGTATTTGCGGTTGCGGACTTTCCAGGGCGTGGACAACTTTAGCCCGCACTGCCTCTGGTCCTCGTGTAAAGATTGACACTGGCCCCTCTGCGGTAAATCGTCGTTTCATAGCAACGTATTGGGCGGCGTGGACACTACCTATTGCGTCGATATTACGCTGAAAGGCCGCATAGGCGTTGGCGCGGAAACGGCTACGTATTGGTCCAGGTTCAATAAGGCTGACGTAGATACATGATCCTCGCAATTCCAGACGTAGCGTATCAATGAGACCTTCGAGGGCGTATTTGCTAGCATTGTAGGCCCCACGATAGGGTAGAGTCACATAGCCGAGCAGCGAACTGATATAGACAATCCGGCCATAACACTGACGGCGCATTACAGGCAGCACCAAGGTGGTAAGTTCGTGGGTACCGAAAAGATTGGTTTCGAACTGCTCGCGTAATACCTCTCGGGAGAGATCTTCCACAGCCCCCGGTTGGCCGTAGCCGGCATTGTTACATAGGGCATCCAGCGTACCACCAGTGCGTTCCAGGACCTCCGCTAGCGCCGCGCGAATCGAGGCAGAGTCACGCAGATCTAATAGCAATCCGGTAAATCCTGCGGCGACGAGTTGCGCCACATCCTCTGGCCGTCGGGCACTGGCAAATACTTGCCAACCACGAGCAGTAAGTCCTTTCGCCAAGGTAAGACCAATACCGGAGGAACAGCCCGTGATGAGTACGCTCTTTGTCATATCGCTATTTTCATCCTCTTCCAACGACAGGATTTATCTCGCACAAAACCAAATACCGTAACCATTCTTTCCCTCCAACGTTACTCAATATTTTTACTCCCCTTCTTTACCGCTTAGAATTCCGAATAGTTCTTTGCGGGGACGCCCGTTGAGGTTGATCTGTCCTTTGGCGAATTTTGCTTGAACGGTATAACGGTCGCTATAGCGCACTAATAGACCCTGCCCAACCAGGGTGGACAGGCGTTGTTCTGCAATCTCATGGGCGGCCTGGGCAAGCTTCTCTCTTTCAAGAGGACCGCCGCTAAGTTCACCCCGTGCGATCATTTCCTTGGCGATTTGTGCCTGAGTCAGATCGGCAACCAGTATCAACGGAGCACTCAACTCGACATCTACTCCCAGGCGCTGGAAGATCTCCTGAGGAGTAATATTTTGCAGTCCTTCTTCCCCGGCTAAAGTCACCTGGAGCTTACCCTGGATAACCCCCTGGGGGGTCCGCAGATTCAATCGAGTAATTCCTATCTCTGGGGAATGACGAATTAGCGCCGGGAGTTGTGCGACCATTGCTTGTTTCATCTTTTCCTCTACCTGTGCGTAGTTGGTAGGGGGCGATTGTTGCTCCAGATTCCTCATCTCATTGTACAGAGTAGAGATGGCCGCCAAATCAACGCCACGCAGATCCATTGTAAATTCCCCGGATCCGAGCGGATGCCCCCCCATAGACATTTCCGCCAAATCTAAGGATATCGTTGCATGGAGGCTTTGATTTTCTTCCTGAGAGATGCTTGCCGCGCTAAAACCGGTAAAGGAAAGGCGTTGCTCTGGTTTTCCCGGAATCATAAAAGCCAGGGCCTTAAGGTTTATATGAATATCGCCCAACCACAACCCGGCTTGGTGGCGTTGATTGTTGACGTGCAGCCCCAATTGTTGGAAACGGAGTTGACCGGCATCATTCGACAGTTCCAGGAGCGGCATGGTCAGCCCCCCTTGAATCGTATTCCAGGCGCTGACGATCTCCAGTGTTCCCGCAATACCCTGCCAATGGACACGGACTCCCTCCTTCAATTCTCCATCCCCCGCCGCAGATTCGATACGACAAATTACCTCGCCATTTAATCGAACAAGGCTACGCAGACGCACCGGTGGCTCTTGGCCAAATAGCGGTTGAAGCCATTCCTGAGTATCCTGCGGCAATTCCACGGTAGTTTCCACCAAGGCTGCAGCGGGGAGCAGCGAGGGACGCGTCATACTGAGCACTGGTCCATGATGAATATGATGAACAAGCGTAACGCGGAGTGGCATCCTGGGGTCAACGGCATAACGAGCCTCGCGCATCTGCCTCGCCAATCCTCCTTCCAAAGTAAATACCGAGCGCGCCTCTGAATTGAACCAACCGCGCTTGAATTCAGTCTCGCGCAACGACCAGCGGCTTGGTTCAGATAACAATTCCAGAGCGGGTCCGAAATTACGCTCCAACGCCAGACCAGTTATTAACGGCCATACCAAAACGATACCCAGCAGAACGAGTATCAGGATAGTCGTCAAGATGCGTTTCAATTGATTCGTATTCATAGGTTCCTCCTTGCGAAAATCTTACATACAGGAAAGGGATGAAATTATCTATGTTAATTGGGTGCGCTATGCGTATTCACCCTCTAACCAACGGTTACCTAGTTAACCCAAGTTGCCACCTACTTGCCCCCTCCCCAGCCCTCCCCGTAAACGGG
>CAUYTY010000049.1 GCA_963575655.1 Gammaproteobacteria bacterium
ATGAGTGGATTTCCTTTCCCGCTCTGCCAGTTAGGTCAACGTAAGACACCACCTATTATTCGGGTTCGCCGCAAGAAATTAAGAAAACGAGAGAAGCCAAGTGGCTACCTATGCCCTTCAAAGTCTAACGAACTACTCAAATCTACCGGGGGCGTTGCCCCGAACTTTAATAAAACGCCCCTTTGGGGCAGCGCTGACAAAACGATAATCAATGCTAGATATCTGTTGAGCAAACCGTAGGCTTTCATTTGGTTTCGATTATTAATTTTCCAACGTAAAGCGCACGAGAAAATCCCAGATGGAAAATCCTTTAGCACTGATTGTTGATGATGAGCCAGATATTCTGGAATTGTTAGAGATCACCTTGAGGCGGATGAACGTTGGAACTTGCACCGCGACCAACCTGGAAGCTGCTCGAGCAATTCTGACACGCCGTTCGGTGAATCTATGTATCACCGACCTGCGTTTACCCGATGGCGATGGAACGGAGTTGGTGGAACATATTCAGCGCCACTATCAAACAATCCCAGTGGCAATCATTACTGCCCATGGCAATATGGAAACCGCAATACGCGCACTGAAGGGTGGTGCCTTTGATTTTGTCTCCAAACCAGTGGACCTTCAGGTTTTGCGCAATCTCGTGAGCACGGCTCTAAAGCTTTCGCGCCGTCCTTCGGTGGAGCAATCCACGCGCTGTTTGCTACTGGGCGATTCTGCGGGTATGCGCACGGTACGCGCTACAATTACCAAGGTGGCACGCAGCCAGGCCCCAGTTCATATTTGCGGCGAGTCCGGTACCGGTAAAGAATTGGTGGCGCGCATGATTCACGAACAGGGGCCACGCGCCGAACGTCCGTTTATTCCGGTTAACTGTGGAGCCATTCCTAGCGAACTCATGGAGAGCGAATTATTCGGTCATCGCAAAGGCGCCTTTAGCGGTGCGGTGACCGAACATGAAGGATTATTCCAGGCCGCAGCGGGTGGGACCCTATTCTTGGACGAGGTAGCAGACCTTCCCTTGCCAATGCAGGTGAAACTACTACGTGTCATTCAGGAGAAGGCCATGCGTCCCGTGGGTGCGTCTCGAGAAATCCCAATGGATGTGCGCATTCTCTCGGCAACCCATAAGGACCTCGCCACCCTAGTACAGGAGGGCAACTTTCGCCAGGATCTCTACTATCGGGTCAATGTCATCGAATTGCATGTTCCGCCCCTGCGTGAGCGCTGTGGGGATATTCCTATGCTCATCGAACATTTTCTGGAACGGTGCGCGGAATCGTCTGGGTTGACCGTTCCGCGCCTGTCGAATGCCGCCCAAAAAGCCCTATTGGGTTATAACTTCCCAGGAAATGTCAGAGAGTTGGAGAATATTCTGGAACGAGCAATCACGCTCTGTGACGCTGGCGTCATCGAAGAATGCGACCTATTGCTTCCTGAGGACATAACAAATACGCCGCCTCCTATCATTCCTGTGGAGACAGTGATACCCAATACGGCTATGACACAACAAACGACCGGGGGAACCGTTACGGAGGGTCCGCTCGACCCATTCCTGAATTCTGTTGAAAAGGAAACCATCCTTAAAGCCCTGGAACAAACGCGCTGGAATCGTACCGCTGCGGCACGTATCCTTGGTATCAGCTTCCGAGCATTACGTTATCGACTCAAGAAACTTGGGTTAGACTAATTGGTTAGCTACCACCTAATCCCAGCTATTCCCAACATACGCGGGTACGACACCCACATTAGGAATCTCACAATATGATCGTTCTCAGTAGATAACTAAAATTACTACCTATCCAGAATGGCGTCGATTACGTAGGTTGGGTTTCCTTACGTCAGCCCAAAACCACATGAATTTGTGCTATCTCGGATAACTACGCAATCTTCGTCATTGCGACCTTAATAATTTCCCAACTCCTTATCTGAATCCCTCCATGTCCGACACTGCCAGTTCCATCTACACCTACGATCCGGTTAAACAACAGAAACTTATTATTGCCTACCAAGATCTCCCGCCACCTACGGCACGGTTACTAGAGTTGCTGTCAATTATTTACACCTGGACAGCGCGCAATACTCTAATGCAACTCGCCAACCGTGCGGGATTGCGTAGTGAAGGAGGCAGTGCTTTCAGTATACCGTTGGTCGAGTCAATGCTTGGATCACTCTCTAGGCGAGGATTAGTGATACAGACCAAAGTCACGGTACGCTGCCACCCATTAATAGCGGAGGTCGCAACGCGGACAACCCTACGCGAAAAGCATCTGCCCGATTTGAATATACTCATTGACTGGATCAGTTCTTCCAAACCGAATCCGATCCATTATTACGCAGATTACGATGCTGCTTTGCAGGCAATACGTTTATCATTCTACCAGTATCGAACCTCCCACCTCACACAACTGCTAGCAGTAGTATCCTCACAGCATTATTTGGACTATGTAAACAACCATCCCATCGTTCTGCTGTGCAATCAACCCTTTGATGGGAAGTGGATTGGGGAAATGCCTGTTGCGATGCTGCCAATTATCTTTCCACCTCTGCTGGAGATTACCATCCGACAGTTGCAGCCCAGCGAGGAACTTCTGAATCATGCCTTTGACTATTGTAAGAGGCACTCTACTAACAATGTCTCGAACCGTCTCGTTGCCTTGCACCTAATCTTACGAGGACGTTTCGATGAGGCACGCTCGCTGTTCTCTGACAATAAACTCTGGTCCTCCCTGGTCATAGAGAACTGTATAACTTTTATAATGGGCAAATATGAGACGGCACAAACTGGTTTCGATGCAAGTGTACGTGCACTACGCAAGGAGACCCGAAAGCGTAAGGCTGATCTGCGAGGTATACCGGCATTATTCAGGATATTTTCCTTGCTGTATGGTAACAACCCACAGCGGTTAGAACAGGCAAAAGAGCTGATAGATGGTTGGCTTACGGAACAAGGTGACTTGTTCATGCCGGTCTACATATCTCTGTACCGATTCTTACAAGAGATACAAGGAACGGAATTATTAGAAATGGGGATGGGGCCTCCCCCGCAAACCTCTCGTCAGGGTTTACCCTCGCCGTTGGTCAATTCCTTTCGCTGTTTTTCCCTTTATTGGGTAAATCCGAATCAGGCCCAGCTCGAACTCCCAGCGACTCTTGCGCTCATGAAACAGATCTCGGAGGCTGGCTATGGCTGGCTGGCCGGGGAATTGGGAGAACTGGTCACGCGCCTTCTCCCCAAAGCACCTGCGATGCCACCACGTCTTACGGTTGGACCGCCACTGGTGGACGTGATACCTCGTCAGGAATCTTGGGAGCGAGTATTGGAGGCGCTGACCCATCTCTCCAATGACGGTGATGGTAATGAGACACGGAAAACCAATGCGGTAGCAACCCAAAGCCGCCTGATATGGCTAGTAAGTAAACACGAGGGTTTCTATAGCGTCGCTGCCAAAGAGCAGAAAATGGATGCTCGAGGTCAATGGAGTGCGGGTCGTATCGTAAATCTACGTCGCCTTCACCCATCTCAAGAGCCCCATCCTGCCATGGTTCCTGCGCAGGACGCCCCGGTTTGCGTCCATATCAGACAACACGGCCCCTATGCCCCGCACGCTCATTACGATATTGACCACACACGGGCGTTGTTAGCCTTAGCTGGCCACCCCCTCGTGTTTTGGGCGGATGCCCCCACCCAGCGCCTCGAAATAGTCACAGGACAGCCCGAACTAAAAGTGACCCGTCATGCGGGACGTATCACCCTAGCCCTGGTACCACCCCCAGAAGGCGATGGTGCGCCGCAGGTGCTCAACGATGGCCCCAATCGTCTCAAGATAGTGTCCTATAGCGACGCCCATTTAAAGATCGCGGGCTTTGTGGGTGGCGAAGGGCTCAAGGTCCCAGAGACTGCACAGGAACGGGTGGTTGGGGTGATCAACCGACTCAGTAGCCTGGTTACTGTCCATTCCGATGTGGGTGGCGGGGTCGAAGCAGCCGAGGAAATTCCCGCCGACTCACGCCCCTATATTCACTTACGTCCTTCTGGGGCGGGTATTAAGGTGGAGTATTGGGTACGCCCCTTTGCGGGTACTGGCCCCTACCTTCGCCCCGGTGAGGGTGGTACAACCGTCATTGCCGAGATCGAAGGCAAACGTCTCCAAGCCCGTCGCTGCTTATCCAACGAGCGTCACCAGGCCAAGGCCGCAATCTCCTCTTGCCCGGTATTCGAAGCTATTCCCACCGAAGAAGATTGGGAATGGACAATTGATGATTTTACTCAATGTCTGGAATTGCTGGTCCAGCTCCAATCGTTGGGTGAGACTGCGGTGGTGGAGTGGCCGGAGGGGGAAAAGCTCAAGGTCATGGGTCGCGAGGCTGGGGCGGGGCAATTGCGACTCGATATCCGTCACTCGCGAGATTGGTTCCAGGCGAGTGGCGAGTTACGCATCTCCGACGAGCTAGTGGTCGATGTGGCCAGACTCCTCAGTTTGTTGCGCAATGCGAAGGGACGTTTTGTCCCCCTCGGTGGTGGACAGTTTCTAGCGCTCACCGACGACCTGCGTCGGCGTCTTACCGACCTTGCGGACTATGGTGAGGTGGATGCCGATGGAGTACGCCTGCATCCACTCACCGTACCAGCACTGAAGGAGGCCATCACCGGGATTGGGGGATTGGTGGTCGATTCTGCTTGGGATGAGCAGTTGGCTCGCCTGCACTCAGCAGCGGGGTTGAATCCCACGCCACCGTCCACGCTGCAAGCGGAGCTACGCGACTACCAACAGGAGGGCTATCGTTGGCTGGCGCGTCTTGCCCACTGGGGGGTTGGCGCGTGCCTAGCGGACGACATGGGGCTTGGTAAAACTATCCAGAGTTTAGCGTTATTATTGGAACGCGCGGCGGGTGGACCAAGTTTGGTGGTGGCTCCAACCTCGGTGGCGGGCAATTGGATCATGGAGACGGCGCGATTTGCGCCGACTCTGAATGTTATTTGGTTTGCCGGTCGTGAACGACTCCAAACCCTCGCCGACCTCAAACCATTCGATCTGGTAATTGTCAGTTACACCCTGCTTCAACAAGAGGCCGAGGAATTTGGAGGCATCGTTTGGCATACGCTAATTCTCGACGAAGCCCAGGCCATCAAGAACCCTACCACCAAACGTGCCCAAACGGCCTTTGCGCTCCAAGCGGATCTACGTATCGCAACTACGGGTACCCCCGTGGAAAATCATCTCGGCGAGCTATGGAGTATATTCCACTTCCTAAATCCAGGACTGTTGGGGTCGTTGGATGAATTCAATCGTCGTTTTGCCGGTCCTATTGAGCGAGATGCTGACCGCCAGACACAACGACGCCTCCGGCGTTTGGTCCAGCCGTTTCTCCTGCGTCGACTCAAGTCTGCGGTTCTGGAGGAATTACCACCTCGCACCGAAATTGTCCATTACGTCGAACTCTCCGACGAAGAACGGGCCATCTATGAGGCGCTGCGTATTACTGCCGTAGAGGAATTGGCCAATCTTAACGGTCCGCCCCAACAGAACCAGTTTCACATCCTTGCCGCATTGATGCGCCTACGCCGCGCCTGCTGCCATCCGCGTTTGGTGGTGGTACCCGAGACGTTAACGGTCAAGAGTTTCGACCCAGCCCTGCCTTCTGCCAAACTAGGGGCCTTTGCCGAGATCGTCGAGGAATTGCACGACGCACACCACAAGGCACTGGTATTTAGCCAATTCGTAGACCATCTCGCGATCCTGCAAGAATGGTTGGAACGTGCGCAAATTCCCTATCAATACCTAGATGGCAGCACCCCGGCCAAAGAGCGTGCGCGCCGTGTTGCCGCATTTCAGGCTGGGGAGGGGGAGATATTTTTGATTAGTCTCAAGGCCGGCGGTACCGGATTAAATCTCACTGCTGCGGATTATGTCCTTCACATGGACCCCTGGTGGAATCCGGCCGTTGAGGATCAAGCCTCTGATCGTACCCACCGTATTGGTCAAACTCGTCCGGTAACGGTCTATCGTTTAGTGGCCAAGGACACGGTGGAAGAACAGATCGTGGAACTCCATAGTCACAAACGTGACCTCGCCGACAGTCTCCTGGAAGGAACCGATGTGACAGGAAAGGTTTCCGCAGAGGAATTACTGAAGCTAATCAAGGAGGGGGGAAGGTAATATTTTATAATCCACATGATTACCTATCCGTCATTCCAAGTGTTTCTGCACATGGACGGTAGAGCGTAACGAATCGTCTCACCAAATCGTGGAGCACTGCCAACGTTGGCGCAGGAATATTGAAGCCAGCCCGCGTAGGATGCGGTGAGCGGAGCGAACCGCATCCTACGCGTTATTCTCCAGCGGTGATGATAATTGCGGGATTACACGCCCAGTTCGGGAAAGTATTAGGGTCAGGTCTTGCAACAAAACCTATATTAACCTGAGTTCGACGTAAGATACAAGATAAGTGTCTGTATCCATTATC
>CAUYTY010000050.1 GCA_963575655.1 Gammaproteobacteria bacterium
ATTCCACGATAAGGTCTCGTCGCAAAGCGACGGAGCTGGTCAACTTCAAGACTTGTTTTCACAAGCCTCGCCCTTATAGGGCGGGGTAGTTGACATTAATCGAGTCGGACTTGTTGTAGATATGCGTACCAAACTCTTACAATGAGAATGATTCCTGTATAGTATGGTATATGTGGTTTTTAGAGATCCCTTAACAGTTTTTTTTATAACAAGCCCCCGTTGGCGTCAAGAAATAATTTATCTATCCAAGATCTTCCCCTCCCCTCTTGCGCTTGCCCCTACCCACATGGGCACAACACATGACTATGCCACAGATCGTCGATAGTATTTCCGCTCTACGCAACACCCTTACCCCTTGGCGTGGGCGGCGCATTGCTTTTGTGCCGACCATGGGTAACCTTCACTCCGGGCACTTGGCCCTAGTCAGGCATGCCTACACCCTGGCTGACCGGGTAGTAGTCAGTATTTTTGTTAATCCTCTCCAGTTCGGTCCAACTGAAGACTACGGTGCCTATCCGCGTACTCTGGACCAAGATACTCTGAAGCTTGTGGAGGTAGGGACCGACCTAGTCTTTGCACCCTCGCCTCGAGAGGTCTATCCACAGGGACGCGAGGGACTCACCACAGTAACGGTGCCGGGATTGAGCGATCTCCTGTGCGGGGCAGCTCGTCCTGGGCATTTCAGTGGGGTAGCCACAGTAGTCACGCTTCTGCTCAACCTCGTCCAACCTCAGACGGTACTTTTCGGAGAAAAGGATTTTCAACAATTATTGGTGATCCGTCGCTTGGTGGCTGATTTGCACCTACCGGTGGAGGTTGTGGCATATCCTACGGTGCGAGAACCGGATGGGCTGGCTATGAGTTCGCGCAATGGCTATCTCAGCGTGGAAGAGCGCAAGCAGGCACCGATTCTTTACCGTACCTTATGCAAGGTGTGCGATAGTTTGGTAGCGGGGGTGGATGACTACGGAGGGTTGGAAGATGCGTGCCGGATGGAGTTGACCGCCGCCGGCTTGCTACCTGACTACTGCGCCGTGCGTCGAGCGTTGGATTTAGCCGTACCCAACGCAGAGGATCGCCACCTCGTGGTCTTGGCTGCGGCGCGTTTGGGACGAACGCGACTCATTGATAATATCCAAGTGATTCGATAAATCCCACGTATGTATATGTAATCAGTCCCCTTCCCTGGAATTGCGGGCATTGCGCCCGCCTTCGTCTTTGTGTGGCCAGTCGTATTCCTAATCGGTTTTTGTGACCAGGCGGATAGCCTTTATTTGCGTGGGGCCTGGCTGACAATTGCCTACCTCATCGCTACAGTATTCGTCGCGTCTTGTGGCCATCTGTCAGATCTGACTTACATCAAGGCGTCAAAACGCTAGAAACTGGGACGTCGTGTGTGCATGACCCAATCAGTTTCACCCCCCTCTGTTCTATTATTACCATATAAATCAGTTTGTTGAGTTCTCTTTTGGGGACGGTATCATACAAACAACGACACATTATCGATGAAATACTATGGAGTATGGATTTCGCATCAGGCAGTAGTTATTTGCAAGGTATTTTTGCTTATTTTTGAAAAATTTTGTTCGGATGTATTACATGGTTTACTGCTCGTATGGTATTGTAGCGTTCTACCAATGGGATGGTGCCTGAATGGACGAGAATAAAAACGCAAGCGTGAAGTGTATTCATCGAGGTCAGATGACGGGCTCGGAGAGTTGCCGTTTTTCGCGAAACCCGACGGGACTTCCCCGTCGCTTTCGGCAGTGAAAAATTGGTGACACGCTTTGCTTCCGGTGGCCCGCGTTTGCCACGACTCGCTACTACGTTGGCGAGTCATGGCTCCCACAATGGCTTGACGTTGGGATCGGTTGCCTTACATTTTGTCTCCGCCCGCAATAATGCTGCGGACTCCGACAAAACGTCCGGCCTTCCCGGCTACTCGGGGGTTGTTGCACTCGCCACGCTTCCTTGTATTCCTTCGTTGGCGATGTGTAAGTTCAGAGCGACCCTACTTTGTAGCTAGGAAAAGCGCTTAGATTTTTGACGGGAAACGTCAGAAATTGGTGAGAGGAGAGGAATATCCTCTACAAAATTTAGTGGGTCTAAAATTGACTGGCGCAGTATGCTATACAATACTAATGGGGTATCGCGGCTATTGAATATAGTCCCAGGCGACACCATCCCTTTAACCGAGCATCTCAATCAATAAAGAGGAATCTACGATGAAACTGTCTAGCAAAGCTCGTTATGCCATCGAGGCGATGTTGGAGTTGGCTGTTAATCCACGTCGTCCGGTCACTCTGGCGAGTATCTCTGTCCACCAGGGTATCTCTCAATCCTACATGGAACAGTTATTCATGCACTTGCGTAAGGCTGGATTGATCCAGGGGGCACGCGGTCCGGGTGGTGGTTATCGCCTGGGACGCGACGCCGCAGATATCACGGTAGCTGATGTTGTGGTGGCGGTGGATGATCGTGCCGGACCGGAGCATGACTCTGATGCCCGTCGTGGTGAAGGTGGCCCAGCCCGCATCCTGTGGGATGACCTGAGCCGTCAGATCTTCGATTTTCTGGGCAATATCACCCTTGCCCAACTCGTGGAGAACAGCGAGGTCAGCGAGGAGTTGCGGCATGCTGGTCACGAGAAACGCGCTGCCTGAATCATACGGGAAGGCAACTTGCCTTGACCCACTCCCGCCACAAGGAGGTTGGCGGGGACCCCGTGAGAAGCGTTGATAACGGTTCGGAACGGGTCCGGAGCGCAGGTGTTTAAGGCTCCGAACCCGATGACTATCCTCCATGTCCAACAATCCCTTCGATTTGCTCGATGATTCTGCCTATCAATATTGGCGTGATGTCAAACTCGCCCACGCCCCCCGTACTCTTGCCGACCTTGTCGTTGAAGTTCGCGACCCGCGCTGTTTGACCAACGCCGAACGCACAGCGCTCCTTTCCCGTTGCCAGAGTGCAAACATGGCTATTTATGCGGGACCTGACCTGGGAGAGGACCGTACCGTACCGCGCCTACTCGGTGAACAGCTCGGGTTGCGACGTTTGGACCACAACCGTGGTGCAGACGAGGATGACATTACAGCGCTACAAGTGGTTACGAGCAACAATAGTAAGTCTGACTTTATCCCCTACACCAATCGTCTCCTTCATTGGCACACTGATGGTTATTACAATCCTCCCGAACGTCAGATCCGTGGACTGTTGCTGCACTGTGTGCGTGCTGCCGGCGAGGGGGGGGGGCAATGCTTTGCTTGACCACGAGATTGCCTACCTATTGCTGCGCGACGAGGACCCTAGCTACATCACCGCCCTCTCTGCCCCCGATGCCATGACTATTCCTGCGCATATTCAGGACGGCCAGGAACTACGTCCTGCTTCGGTTGGGCCGGTCTTTTCGGTTACTAGCGGTAACCACCTCCATCTGCGCTATACCGCCCGAGCGCGTCATGTCATCTGGCGTAGCGCCTCTGCTCCACCTGTCGAGGGGACCGATGGTGCATCGATTGGTGATACCCAGGCTGCTATTGCTGCGTTGGTCCGAATCCTTGCTACAACCCCCTATGTGTTGCGTGGTACTCTCGCCCCTGGACAGGGGTTGGTGGGTAACAATGTTCTCCACGACCGTGCCAGCTTCGTAGATGATCCTGCTACACCACGTCTGCTCTATCGCGCCCGCTACTACGACCGTATCGCGGAACCTGGTTAGGTTTAGAATACGTCCGGAGAAGCTTCGGGCATACTCCACGACTATAATCGCACTGTCCCTGCTTTTATAGCTGTTTTTGACGGACACTTGCTGGTGAGTGTTATATGGTTGGCGGAGTTTTTAGGCTTTTGAGTGGATACTTGGCTAACCATAAGGATGTGATAGCGATTTGGTCTTGGGAAGTATGGTACGCAGTAACAAATGTCTCTGATTTTTGAGAGGATACGTAATGTTGCACCGTTTTTTTCAGTTGCTGATGCCCCGTGAAGAAGGGTTTACGGAATTGTTCGTGGAACTTTCTCAGGCCATGGTGGATGCGACGCAATGTCTCCACGATCTTCTTAGCCAGGGTGGACCGATAGACCTCAGTCCACTGATTGCCACCGAGGCACGGGCGGACCAGTGCGCCGAACGCATCTATCGCCTCCTGAATCGCTCGTTCATTACCCCTTTCCGACGTGGGGAGATTCGTTCTCTGGTAAGTGCTATGGACAGCGTGGCCGACTATGCGGAGGATGTGGCCAAGCGTGCGGTCGTCTACCGTATCGAAACGTTTACCCACGAAATGGCGTCAATTGCCCACTGTGCTACCCTGTGCGCTAAAACCATTCAGGAGATCATTCCCCTGACTCGGGCCATTTCCACGAATGCCCAGACCATTAATGATCTTTGTCAACGAGTTCATCAGATCGAAGACGAGGCCGACAATTATTATCTGAGTGGCCTGGAAACTCTTTTCGACCCCGCGCTGCGTCCTGCCGATCCCATGTTGCTTGGTTATATGGAACGGCTCTACGATCTTACCGAAGAAGTCGTGGATGCCTGTGACGACGTCGCCAAGGTGGTTGGGGATATTGTGGCTGAGAATAGTTGAGAGACCTCCATTATGGAAGTTGCCGTCAGTCTTCCCGTCCTAATTTTGCTTATCTTCGTTGCCTTGTCCTTTGATTTTATCAATGGACTCCATGATGCTGCCAATAGCATTGCTACCGTTGTTTCGACGCGCGTGCTCAGTCCGCGGCGCGCGGTGTTGTGGGCAGCCTTTTTTAACTTTATTGCCTTTCTATTCTTTGGCGATCAGGTTGCTAAAACAATTGGGACCGGAGTTATTCAGTCGGGGTTGGTAGATAGCTACCTTATCTTTGGGGCACTGATGGGGGCGATCGCCTGGAATCTTATCACTTGGTGGTTGGGATTACCGTCCTCCTCCTCGCACGCCCTTATTGGTGGATTGGTGGGAGCGGCCGTTATCAAGACATGGAATACCGATGCGGTAATCTGGGGGGGACTCAACAAGATTGCCTCGGCCATTGTATTATCTCCAACCATCGGCTATATCTTGGCCATGATTCTGATGGTGATAATCTCCTGGTTATTTCGACGTACTGCCCCAGAACTCGCCGATCGGCGTTCACGTCGGCTCCAACTTATTTCTGCCGCGCTCTATAGCCTAGGGCATGGTGGTAATGATGCCCAAAAGGTGATGGGAGTGATTACTATGTTGCTCTACAGCCAAGGCTATTTGACTGGTGAATTCCATGTGCCTCTTTGGGTGGTGCTTGCCTGTAATGCGACCATGGGCCTTGGGACTATGACGGGTGGTTGGCGCATCGTTAAAACCATGGGGTCCCGTATTACCGATCTGCGTCCGGTTCAGGGTTTTTGTGCGGAGACGGGCGGTGCGATTACTTTATTTACCGCAACCAGCTTGGGAATTCCCGTTTCGACCACTCACACCATCACTGGCGCTATCGTTGGTGTGGGGTCGATCTTGCGTGGGTCTTCGGCCGTGCGTTGGGGGGTGGCCGGTAATATTGTCATCGCCTGGGTCATTACTATCCCAGCTGCGGCATTTTTGGCAGCAATCTTTTATGAAGTGGCGCGACTGTTGTGGTAGTGGGTGGGGAAACGTTAGGAAACGCGGATATTTGCTTAGAACCAAGTACCTGTTGTTGTCTGAAGTTTTTTGGATAATTTCTGTTCAAGACCTATGGTTCTAGCACCTCCTGGAGGGCAATACCGGAGAATCTTGGTCAGGTATTTAGTTTTTTCTAGTGTGGGCAATTGTGCAAATAATTTGTTGCGGTGATTGTGGAAGGTAGTGGTTTCACCAGTAGCGATGGTTTCCTGCTCTAGTGTAAATGAGTCGCCAAATGGATTATGCCGAGGGTTAGCGACTTGCATAAGAATCGATAGGCCCCTGATGCCCGATGGGGACTGCCCACAACTCTCCTTGACGGGTCCGATGGAAACGAAGCCGTGTCTCCTCCGCGATCGGTCCTATTTCCAGGGCGATACACACACCCTTTTCATAGTGCTGACCCCAAACCAGAAAGGGGAGGGCCTGCTCTTGGATCTGCCAGGGATCGGTGCGATAGTTCATAACGGTGAGGCTATTCACCAGAGGGGACAGTCGCTCCAGCAATGGCTTTCCTGCCACCGTTTCTCGTGACCACCAGAACGGTACTACCATATCCAGCGGTAATGACGACGCTTGCCGTGATGCGGATATCGTATCCAGTTACGCACCACCAATGGTTTGGAGCGTATCAATTGTGAAATAAAACTCAGAACTCGTGTGGCTTCCATTTTTCTCAACTCCGCTTCTTGTCTGCGCTTGGTATCGGCCTTGCTCGTCGAACTCGATGAAGAATGGATGTCCAGGAAAATCTACCTGACCATCAATCCTTAATTAACCCAAGTTGCCACCTACTTGCCCCCTCCCCAGCCCTCCCCGTAAAC
>CAUYTY010000051.1 GCA_963575655.1 Gammaproteobacteria bacterium
GATCATGTTTGGACAATTCATGAGTGGATTTCCTTTCCCGCTCTGCCAGTTAGGTTAACGTAAGACACCACCTACGCCTGCAAGTAGAGCGGAAATTATCCACACACAACGCTCTCGTGATTGCTTCCGTCAATCTGAGTGACTCACAATACTCCCCTGGACCGTTGGTCTACACACCTATTGGGAGATGGGTAATATGGTTGCGATACAGAAACCTACACCTGCAAGTCTCCCCTAATCTTTCAATCGGAGCACCTTCCCCCATGGAACTTGTCTGCCCCGCCGGTAATCTGCCATCGCTCAAGGCCGCTGTGGATAACGGTGCCGATGCCGTCTACATGGGCTTTCGCGACGATACCAACGCTCGTCATTTTGCGGGATTGAACTTTGACACCCGCACTGCCACCGAGGGGGTACGCTATGCCCATGCCCATGGTCGTCGACTCTTCGTGGCCATCAATACCTACCCCCAACCCACCGGTTGGCGGCGTTGGACCGAGGCTGTGGATCGGGCCGCCGACCTTGGGGTCGATGCCTTGATCCTGGCTGACCCTGGCCTACTGGATTACGCAACTGAGCGCCATCCAAAGTTGGCCCGCCATTTATCGGTACAGGCTTCGTCCACGAACTATGAATCCATTCGCTTCTACCATCGTCACTTTGGTATCCGACGAGTGGTACTACCGCGCGTCTTGTCGGTGGCCCAAGTAGCCTATGTAATTGAAAATTCTCCGGTACCGGTGGAAGTATTCGGATTCGGCAGCCTGTGCGTGATGGTGGAGGGTCGTTGCATCCTCTCTTCTTATGTCACGGGTCAATCCCCCAATACTTTTGGGGCCTGCTCACCGGGGAGTCATGTGCGCTGGGAAGAAACAACGGAAGGGCGCACCACACGCCTGGGAGGGGTACTCATCGACCGTTACCGTCCTGGAGAGTCTGCTGGTTACCCTACTTTATGCAAAGGTCGTTTCAATGTGGGTGACCATACCTACTACGCTATCGAAGAACCCACCAGCCTCAACACCATAGAAATTCTGCCGAAACTTCAATCCATCGGGGTCGAGGCGATCAAGATCGAAGGACGTCAACGTAGCCCTGCCTACGTGGCCCAAGTGACCCGAGTCTGGCGCGCTGCCCTGGATGCCTGTCGCCGCAACCCCGACCGCTTTACCCCTCAATCCGATTGGATAGCTGAGTTGGCCAAGGTGAGTGAAGGTTCTCAGACCACCCTCGGTGCCTACCACCGTCCCTGGCAATGAAGTCTCGTTCCATGTAATTGCTCAGGAACCACTGGCTCAGACCAGCGTTGGTTCGTGGATAATCCCTGCACCACGTACAGACGCTCCCTACATTCCTTTTCGACATCAACGACGTCTGGATCGCCCCACAGGAAAGCACAATCAGACCACCTCGCTTCCCCCGTTGATTCGGGCGTTATTGTTTCCCTCCATTGCTTATGGGCGGTAGTTTATACAAATCCCACTGCTATATCAGAATCGTAAATTAACCAAAGTCGCCACCTAGCATTTGACCAAAAACCCTAATTTTGTGTTCTGCAACCCGGAAGGTTACAGAACACGGTACTGGACGTTTTCGGTCAAACGCTAGGTAACCTGAGTTCGACGTAAGCAATCAGGGATTTGTTAAACATCTCATCACATTCTAGATAGAAATAGGGTGTTATTTTCTTCAACTACGATCAAATCTGTACTATTCGTCTTCCAGTTTCTAAGGTTCAATGATGGCTTTTTTGGTTGCCATGAGTATGCGATAAGGGCACAAACTATATTCACCATAAAATTAGCAAGACTGCGATGACGCGTGTGTTCCAGTTGAGAAATATTTTTTAGCTGATCGTTAACGGTCTCAATTATGGATCGTTTGCGCAACATTATTTTGTCAAAATCCCCAATAAAAACCTTTTTCATATTCTTTCGAATTTTTGTAATCAATTCAATTCCCTGCTCCCATAAAGATTCTTGAAGCGCCTTTGAAATGTACCCTTTGTCTCCAAACAATTTACCATTAATAAATTTTGCCATTTCCTTCAACCCCTTACGATCGTCAATATTTCCTGGCGTAACAAGAAAAGAGACCAGCTCTCCCTGGTCATCAATAACAAGATGCAACTTAAATCCATAATACCAATCAACGGATGTTTTTCCTCTTGCGGCGAGTCCATTGAATGTTCTGTGACGAGGAATACGGCGGTTATGGCAGACACGTAATGGCGTTGAGTCAATAAATGCAATTCCTTTTGAAGTAACGCGACGCGTGTTTAAATAGGCACACAGTGGAACTAGAACGGATTGCTCTAGCTCTACAAATCGGTTATAACTAACTCGATTCGGAAACTCCCTACCTAAAACAAACGGTACATAACCGATATAAAAATTCTTCAGATTCCTAAAACCAGAGCAATGAAAAAGAATTAAAATTGTCATCACCTCGGCGGGAGACATGATGAATTCCCGATCGCGTTGTGGCTTTTCTTCCGGCAAAAGCGATTGGCGCCACGCTGGTATGAAAACTCCATTAAAGTCATCAAGATCGCAAAATACCTTTGTTACATCAACGGGATTTGCGGTATTCATTGATGTGCTCCAGTGGTGAAGGATAATGGATACAGGCACTTATCTTGTATCTTACGTCGAACTCAGGTTAGGTAACAAATTGAATCAGGTCATAAAGAATATTTCTTTATGCGTGTGCAAGAAAGTTCTTTAATCCTTTTGGTAGAGAGTTCTTCAGAATTTTAGTTTTTTATTTTCTCTCGGCGGGCACGTACCGCGTGGGCCAATTCTTCCAGTAGTCCGACAGTATCCTTCCAGGCAAGACAGGCGTCGGTGATACTTTTGCCATACACCAACGGTTGGCCAACTACGACGTCTTGGCGCCCTTCTTCCAAGTGACTCTCCAGCATTATGCCAAAGATGCGACCATCACCTTCTGCTACCTGATGGGCTACATCTCGGCACACCTGCGGTTGGAGGAGTGGTTTTTTGTTGCTATTGGCATGGCTGCAATCGATCATGATGCGGATCGGCAGTTTTGCCTTCTGTAATCCTTCCGAGGCCTGTTGTACACTGACCGCATCGTAATTGGGAGCTATCCCACCGCGAAGGATGAGATGGCAATCACGGTTCCCCTCCGTAGAGAAAATGGCCGAATGCCCCCCTTTGGTCAGAGACATAAAGGCGTGAGGACTGGACGCAGAGCGAATAGCATCGATAGCAATTTGTAGATCGCCATTGGTGCCATTCTTGAAGCCTACTGGACATGACAATCCCGAGGCTAATTCTCGATGCGTCTGACTTTCCGTGGTGCGTGCCCCAATTGCCCCCCAACTAATTAAATCAGCTACATATTGAGGGCTGATCAAGTCCAGGTACTCCGTTCCGGCAGGTATCCCTTGTTCCGCCAAATCCAGTAACAAGCGGCGCGCCATACGCAATCCATCGTTTATGCGAAAACTGCCGTCTAGGTAGGGATCGTTAATGAGCCCCTTCCAACCCACAGTAGTTCGTGGTTTTTCGAAGTAGACCCGCATCACGATGATGAGGTCTTTGTTTAGCGTGTTGATGTGCTCCTTGAGCCGATTGGCGTAATCACGGGCGGCAGCGGGGTCGTGGATGGAGCATGGGCCAGTCACAACCACCAACCGGTCATCCGTCTCTCTCAGGGCACCTTGGATCGCACTACGGGTCTCGTAGACGGTTTGCGACGCCCTCTCCGAGACCGGAAACTCTCCATGGAGCTGGGCGGGAGGGATAACCTCCTGGATCGATTTGATACGTAAATCGTCGGTCTTGTAGTGCATGGGGGATCGGGGGGTTGGGTAGGATCGAAAGTCGGTTGTAAAAATTTTTTATAGTCTAACACTACGATAGCTTTGTTCAACGACCGCACTTATAGAATGGATTCATGAGTAAGAATGGTTTGTATTATCATGCGTCTTCTGGTTAACGCCTACAGAAAGTGACACCATGAGTGAAAACAGAGAGTTGCGAAAAGTTGGTCTCAAGGCTACCCTTCCTCGCCTTAAAATTTTGCGTTTATTCGAGACAGCTAGTGCGCAACGTCACCTAAGCGCCGAAGATGTCTACCGAGAGCTGGTTGCTGAGGGAGAAGACCTCGGGCTTGCCACGATTTATCGAGTGCTTACCCAGTTCGAGGCTGCAGGGATCCTGACCCGCCATCACTTCGAGGGAAACCGTGCCATCTTCGAGTTGAACCAGGGACGGCACCATGATCACCTCGTCTGCCATCAGTGCGGTAAGGTGGTGGAGTTCTACGACGCTGAGATCGAACGCCGCCAAGAGGTAGTCGCTCTAGGGCGTGGATTTCGGGTACGAGACCATTCCCTCTATCTCTACGCTGATTGCCTCGATCCCCATTGCCCCAATCTCCAAACCGCTATGGATCTGGAGGCCGAAACAAAAACAGAGGTGAAAACCGGGGCGGAAATAGAATAAACCAAGAATCTGAGAGCGATAACAACATCTATGTCGTTTCATGTGCTGTTATATGAGGCGGATATTCTTTGTCGAGGACCGGTGCTCCGCAATAGATAATTTTGCAGACCTTTTTCTGAGAGATGTTGAGCGACTAATTACGTTACCAATGCGACCATTATGCCCAGCCAATTTATTCTGAGTCTCTTCCTGTTTTTGTCTTCTGCGATGGCCACCGATTTTTCAGTGGTGGATCTGGATGGTCACTCTCAGTCTTTAGCTGCTTATCGGGGTAAATGGGTAGTGGTCAATTTTTGGGCCACTTGGTGCCCGTCTTGTTGCGGAGAAATCCCCGACCTCAATACATTCCATCGCAACCATCATACCCAGGATGCGGTAGTACTGGGCCTCGCTTTTGATGACGATACGAGTGATGCAGAACTTAGGAATTTCGTTCGCATCCACTCTATGGTCTACCCGATAGCACGCGCCACGACTACGGTGGCACACGCCTTAGGTGCAGTAACGGGGCTACCTACCACCTACCTGGTTGATCCTACGGGGAAAGTAGTCGCCCGCCAATTGGGTCCTATCGCCCAAACCGACATTGAGGATTTTATTCGCCTCCACCCTGTAGCCCATCAGAAATAGCGATTGGAATACCGTTCTATCGCTACCTGCCTCTCTCAACCACAAGAAAGCCCCCGCTCCACATGCTTCTATGCAGAGCGAAGGGCTTTTTTATGGAATTAATTGCTACCAATAACAGTAATCGCTTACGGTGGCACCACCACTCCGGTGATATTGAATCCGGCATCCACGTAGGTAATCTCGCCGGTGATGCCCGAGGCTAAATCGGAGCATAAAAAGGCTGCAACGTTGCCTACTTCCTCAATAGTCACGTTACGTCGTAACGGGGCATTTCTCTCGGCATAGTCCAATAGCTTGCGGAAGTCGGAGATACCAGAGGCGGCGAGAGTTTTAATGGGGCCTGCGGAGATGGCATTGACACGAATTCCCTGGACACCCAGGCCATCGGCCATATAGCGCACCTCCGCTTCAAGGGCTGCCTTGGCCAATCCCATAACGTTGTAATAGGGAATTGCCCGAATTGCCCCTAGGTAACTCATTGCCAACATGGCCCCCGCGCGCCCCTTCATGAGGGGAAGCACAGCTTTGGCCAACGCGGCAAAGCTATAGACGCTGATCTCGTGGGCAATACTAAATCCTGAGCGAGATACATGCTCCAGATAAGTCCCTTCGAGCTGGTCTCGGGGAGAAAAGGCGATGGAATGGACCAAAATATCCAAACTATCCCAGTGCCGAGTAAGTTCTTCCGCCGCTGACTGGATCTGCTCGTCGCTGCCTACATCACAGGGAATAACGATGTTCGAGCCAAATTCTTCGGCCACTCGTTCTACCCGTTCCCTCAGTTTTTCACCTTGGTAGCTGAAGGCCAACTCCGCCCCTTCGCGATGCATGGCTTGAGCAATGCCATAAGCGATCGAGCGATTGTTCGCAACGCCAGCGATAAATGCACGTTTTCCTTTCAGAAAAGCCATATGCTGAACCTGTAATGGGGGGAGATTATCCTTGGAAGTAACCGTTTCACTTACCGGCACGAATGGAATAACACCAGCGGTATGATTAGGGTCAATCCATTTCCCGGTTAGAAAAACGGTATGAGACAAACGACGCCTCGTCGCCACTGCGGCTCCCATCTTCATCCTTGGGTGAGGAAAGGTTGGAGCCAATCAGGAGCGAGACGAGATGACCGTCTCCCGAAAGGGGCGCATTGTAGCGGTAGGACGCTGGATATACTATCTACTATCGCCGTGGCTGGCTTTCTCCATCCCGAAAATGCCCTGCGAGAATAACTCCATCTACAAGAAGGATATATCGTGAGCGTAGCAGGGGACGATAAACCTGAGGATCCTGTCAATCACCCTGGGCTAAAGCCCGGGGCTTGTGAAAGCAAGCCCGAGATTGACC
>CAUYTY010000052.1 GCA_963575655.1 Gammaproteobacteria bacterium
CACCGGTGCCAAATTCCCAGCAGCCTGCTTGGGGTGTACCCGCCACATCTCGTCCGCCAACATCCGTGTGGGGGGTAGCGCCACCCGTCCCTCCCTCGCAGCAACCGTCGTGGGGAATGCCTCCTCAGCAACCGGGAACGTGGGGGACATCTCCTCAGCAACCGGGAACGTGGGGGACATCTCCTCAGCAACCGGGAACGTGGGGGACACCTCCTCAGCAACCGGGAACGGTACCAGCAGCGACTCCTCAGCAGCCCGCGTTGGGGACGGTGCCATCCGTCGCTCCTGCTCAGCCGGGCACTCCTCAGGTCCCCGGTGTCCAACCACCTCCCCCGTCGGGGCAGCTATCTCCTATCGAGAAGCAGATACAGGCACCCAACCGAAATCCAAACCTGGACGAGCAAAAAGTTCAGGCGGCCCCCGAATTACTCAAACAGTTCGGTTATGACCTGTTTGCCGGTGTTCCTACCACCTTTGCCCCGGCCAATGACATCCCGGTGCCCACGGATTACGTTATTGGTCCAAGTGATACGATTCAGATTCAGCTCTTTGGAAAGGATAACGTGTCGTACAGTCTTCCCGTGTCTCGAGATGGTACGTTGAATTTTCCCGGCATTGGTCCAATTCCGGTAGCTGGTAAGAAATTCTCAGATATGCGTGACGGACTGGTGGAACGGATAACCCATCAGATGATCGGCAACAAGGTTGATATCACCATGGGGGCCTTGCGTTCCATTCGTGTTTTGATCTTGGGTGAGGCCCAGCAACCAGGTTCTTATACGATTAGCGCTCTTTCCACGGTGACCAACGCCCTAGTGGTAAGCGGTGGGATTAAATCTGTTGGTTCTTTGCGCAATATCCAGGTCAAGCGCGGGGGGCAGAATCTACAGACCCTGGATCTCTATGACCTGCTGATCAATGGCGATACTAGTAGCGATATACGATTGGCGTCCGGTGATGCCCTTTTTATTCCTCCGATTGGACCTACCGTGGGTGTTGGCGGGGCGGTGCATAGACCTGCTATCTATGAACTGAAGGGAGAGAAACGAGTTTCTGACGTAATTAAGCTTGCTGGTGGTGCACTTCCTAGTGCATATCTCCAAGGTAGCCAACTGGAGCGTATCCACGAGGGGAAAGATCGCACGGTGATTAACATGGACTTGCGCAAGTCGGCTGTTTTGGCATCTCCGGTGCAAGACGGTGATGTGGTGCGGATATATTCCGTTCTGGACCGTTTTGATAGTGCGGTGATGCTAACGGGCAATGTCTACCGCCCTGGCCAGGTGCAGTGGCGCCGAGATATGCGATTAACCGATCTCATTCCATCGGTGAAGGACTTGCTACCCCGCTCCGATACTCACTACGTCGTCATACAACGCCAGCAATTAGCGGATCGGCATTTTGAGGTGCTTAGTGCGGATTTGGGGCTCGCCCTGGCCAATCCAAAATCGGCGGCCAATATTCGTTTAGCACCTATGGACGAGGTTCATGTATTTGGCTTGGATGAAGATCGCGTTTTACTACTGTCTACTTTGATCACACAACTACGCCAGCAGACGGGAGCGAATCAGCCTGAGCCAATTGTGGCTATCAATGGTCAGGTGCGTAATCCTGGTCCCTATCCGTTTGAAAAAGGGATGCGCTTGACTGGTTTGATCAGGGCGGCGGTGGGTACGCTCCCTAATGCGGATCTCAGTGTCGCTATCGTGCGTCGTGAATTGGACAATGGGCAACACATCGAAGGACTTTCGGCGCGCCTACGAGAGGCTTTGGCTCATCCCGGAGAGGGAGAGGACCTCCTTCTGCATCCCAGAGACCACGTATATATCTTTGGGCTTGACGAAGATCGTCACCCAGTTTTGGACCCAATGATGACGGATCTCCGTAATCAGGCCCAAACCAAGGAAGAGGCCCAGGTGGTTGATGTTTCTGGATCAATACGTAAGCCGGGGAGTTATCCGCTGAATCGTGGGATGCGAGTGAGCGATCTGGTTCGCGTTGCCGGTAATCTGAGTGATGCCGCCTACACCTTGAGTGCTGAGATTACGCGTTACGAGGTAATTAACTCACTGTCTCGTGAGACGGATCACCTTACAGTTAATTTGGCCGGCGCCCTCAATGGTGATCCTAAAGCGGACCTACCGCTTAAATCTTACGATCGGCTTAATATTCGTCCAGTGCCAAGTTGGGGTCTTCAAGAGACCGTGGAAGTGGTTGGTGAGGTGCGCTTCCCTGGGGTCTACTCGATCAGTCTTGGCGAGTCTTTGACAAGTTTGTTACGTCGTGTTGGTGGTCTTACTCCTAGTGCCTTTCCCATCGGGGCGGTGTTTACCCGAGAGGATCTGAGGGTGCGTGAACAACAACAGATTGACGAGTTAGCAAGTCGGATGGAGGCGGATCTGGCTACCTCCCAACTCGAACAAACGCAACCTACCGCTGCCACTGCGGCGGGCACGGGGGCTGCTAGCCAGCAGGCCGTGGCGATTGGCAGACAACTTGTCCAGCAATTACGCTCTACTAAGGCTGCGGGCCGTTTGGTAATCGATCTTCCGGCGCTGTTGGCGGGAAGAGAGATTTCTGGACTGGACAAAGAGCGCTATAACGAAATGGATATTGTCCTGAAAAATGGTGACCGTTTGGTTGTGCCACGCGAAACCCAGGAAGTTACGGTTATCGGTGAGGTGTACCATCCTACCTCTCATGTCTACCAAAAGAATGATGATCGTAATGACTATGTCGAAAGGAGCGGTGGTTTGACCGTGAAGGCCGATGAGAAGCGTATCTATATTGTTCAGGCGAATGGTAACGTGGTAGCTAACAATACGGGGAGTCTTCTTGGTTTCTTGCCAGGTCTGAGGACGGTCGGTGTCCATCCTGGGGACACAATTGTTGTGCCGCTCGATGCTGAACGGGTACAACCGCTGGCTTTCTGGAGCGAGATCTCCAAGATCATCTACGAGATTGGTTTGTCTGCGGCAGCCTTCAGAGCGGTGGGGGCCTTATAATCTTATGAATTCTTCTCCAGATGTGCGTGAGGGGGCCGATCCGTTCCTGCGTACGGATATGCCATTGTTTGTTTTGGTGCGGATCCTACTCCCCGATGGGCGCTTCATTATACGCACCACGCTAATTTGTACCGCGTTGGCGGTGGCGCTTGCCTTTTTGCTCCCGGCAACCTACCTGGCAACGGTTGTGGTATCGCCAGTTCAAAACGGACAGCAGCAGGGTGGTGGTGGGTTGGGAGGGCAATTGGCAAGTTTGGCGGCCCTCGGAGGAATCAATCTAGCGTCCAGTAATCCGGGGGTCCAGGAGACGATTGCGACTCTTAAGTCGCGGGCCTTTACCGATAAGTTTATAAAAGAGAATGAAATGATGCCCATTCTCTTTGCAAAAGATTGGGACGCCGAACGTAAAGAGTGGATAGTCAGGCCTTGGAAATTCTGGAAAAAGATTCCCCCCACCCCGTGGGATGCGTTTGATATGTTCGACAAGATCCGTACGGCTGATCTGGACGACAAAACTGGTCTGGTAACTGTGGGGGTTGAGTGGACTGACCCAGTGCTTGCCGCGAAGTGGGCAAATGCACTGGTTGTCGAAACTAATAAGTATCTTCGTGCCGATGCCGTTGCCAAGAGTGATCGTAATCTAAACTATCTAAAAGACTATGCGGGTCAGGCCAGTCAAGTAGAAATCCAGAAGGCAGTGTCTTCGTTAGTTGAAGCAGAATTGCAGAAAGCAATGTCTGCCAATGTTAACGAGGAATATTCGTTTGCTGTTATTGATCGTGCGGCGGTTCCTGAAAAGCGCTCTAAGCCCTATCGAATATTGATTATTTTGGTAGGATTCCTGGCCGGTTTTTTGTTGAGTGCCTTGTGGAAATTGATGCGTTTCTTCTGGGATAGGTCAGGATTGCAGGTGGCGCCGGTGGTCATGAACGTAAAAAATAACGAGGATATTGTGCAATCGCCGGCGGAAAATAGCCTTAATGCACTATCCGAGAATGTAAATCTCTCTGCATCCTCCTCTTGAGGGTTGGTATTACTTACATGGCATCCGTTTATCCGGCCAACCAGGTGTACCTGCTTAATTCCCCGATGAAGGCGCGCACGCTTGGGATATTGGGGATGGTGGTAGGTTTTCTGGTGATCTTGTTAGGAAAGGTGACACCTGATGACCGGTTGGTAATTTCCGATATTCCGCTCAATACCATCTTTGTGGTGATGGTGGGTCTGTACTCTTTGGTTATAGGTTTGCCCACGCGAGTCATCATGTTGGTGGGATTATGGATGATCCCGATACACTTGCTCCTGGTTACGGTGGCGTGGAGTGGTGACGTTGAAACGGGGATGTTCAAATATATTAATTTTATAACGAGTACGAGCATTGCCTTTATTTTTTTCTTTGATGTCATTCGTAGATTTGGAGTAGCTTATGTGAGTCGTATCGTAGGGGTGATGCTGGGAGTATTGCTAATACTGGCAATAGTTTACAAAATAAAATATGGTTTCTTCAATCGTGCAGTTTCTTTTTTTCTAAGTGGTCCGATCGTCTTCGGTAGGTTGATGGGGATGGCGACGATTATCTCTCTTTTATATTACAAGGGGATTGTTAAGTATGTTGGGGCTGTGGTATTTACCATGGCAGTAGCTTGGACGCAATCGAAAGCGCCCGTTGTTTTTATAATATTTGTGTTATTAATGATTGCGACTTTTGAATTTTCTAATAAGGAACGAATATGGCTGGTGGCAATATTCGTCTCGGCAGTGGTAGCCGTGTTGATTATTGTTCCAATGGATACCATCGCGAAGTTTTTTTCTAGATTTGCGATGTTGTACGATCTGGCAACCTCGGCGACCTCTACCGTTTCTGAACCATCATCCGGTCCTGCAAGTCAAGGAGGGGAGGATGTTAGTTCCAACGACCGAGTACTGTTTTACATGTACTCGTTACACTTAATTGCGGTCTCACCGTTGGGCATCGGACTGGGGGGGTGGGAGAAGGCCTTACCGAATGATTTTGTGGTGTGGTATCCGCATAATTTCTTCTTTGAGTTATTTACTGAGGGGGGAGTGTTGTTGGGGATGGTTGCCTCTATTCCGTTCATGATGTTTGCGTTTTCTCGGAGAAAATCTTTTTATTATATTGGGCTGTTTTTGTTTATGGCGCAACAGACAAGTGGTAGCTTGGTGGATGCTCGTTATCTATTGTTATTTTCGCTGTTGGCGCTTACTGAAAAATATTTTGAGGAAGAAGTAGAACTTAGTGATTTCCGGGCAAGGTTGGTTAAGCGTCTTCCCGGTACCCCTTTAGAGAAATTAAAGCAGCTAACGGAACCGGGAGTAATTCGAGTAGCGACGGGGCGTTTTTTGAGGAGATAGGTCGTGATCCTATATATTGCGGGCTACGGTAGATCGGGTTCGACAGTGCTTGATCTTAAGCTCGGCAAGCGTTTTGGTTGCGTTAGCTTGGGTGAGATTTCATCCCTTTATGCGGACGCTAATCGTTATCAGTCAGCGAGGTGTGGCTGTGGATCTGGGTACGACGAGTGCTCTCTGTGGGGACCCCTGATACGTAACGGGGGATTTGCTGAAAAAGTCCGCATGATGCGGATCTACCAAACCCCCATGATGTTGAGTGCATGGCTTCGTGTGGTGTCTCTCATTCGAAATGGTTTTATCCCCCAGAGGGCAGCGTTTCTTTCCGTGCTGCGGGCGCCGATCCAACGGGCCGAGGAACAGTACCCTGGTGGGATCTACGTGGATTCGTCGAAGACGACCTGGTTCTCGGTCCGTCGTCCACTCTTTTTGGCTGAACTTGGATACCAAGTAGTGATTATTCACATCCGCAGGCCGTTGAAGGATGTGTTGGCGTCGGTGCGATTAGGCGATAACAAGGTTTTGATGGGGGATCGCAAGCAGGAAAAATTATTCCGGTTGCCGCGGGCTGCGTTTTCGTACTTTTTTGCTAATAGCTATGCCTCCTTATTACGTTTTAGATTTCCCTACCTTCAAGTTTCACAGGTCGAGTTGCGCGACAACGAAGATGCCGTACTCAAGAAAGTTCATGACTTTCTGGTACAGCAGGGACTGGATACGTATCGTCGTTACGAGGCCGCGCACGTTGTTTCAGGAAATCGACTAAAATTTTCCTATACCGGCAAGAAGGATAAAGAGGGGTAGGTCGGGCTTATCAAAAATAGTTGTGGAGTGATTTCTGAGCTAACCACGTTACCCAGATAAAATTACAAAAGACAGTTAACTACCAATCATATACCCATCGATTCCCGACGATCTACGCAGAGATCGATTGGTGAGCGCTGGGGGCGTCGTTTCTGCCCAACCGCCTGAATATTGGACATTATCGGAAACCTGGTGGTGCCTTACGTTGACCTAACCTACGCTACGACAAAAACATTCTATAATTCT
>CAUYTY010000053.1 GCA_963575655.1 Gammaproteobacteria bacterium
CCAACTTTATTCACACGCTCGCTTGCGACATTCGCTCTTTAGTCCACACGGAGCGTGCTTTCCATTCTAATGGTAATGATTCTTTCGTAAAATTTTAAACATTTCCCCCCCCATTGACAGGCGAGACGGTATCTACGCAGTGTTGATGAAACGATGAACAACACTCTCGTTTTCGTACTCGTTAGGGTGCTGCAGATTGTGCCGGTATTTGGGAATGCATACCGAAGGAAGAGTTATCGGGAATTGCGACAGAGGCATTGGTAGCGGCACGTTGTTCGGCTTCTACGATGGCGCTATTGATCCTCTCCAGGATATCGGAATCTTCCGGCAGTAATGCTCGCAGTCGCTTCCAGAATTCAGCAGCAGCTTGATAGTGTTCCTCCTGAAACGCACCGACTCCTGCCAGCCATAGCCCCTTGGGGTGCTCTGGCACTTCCTGAAGAACCTTGGTTACCAACGTCTGTACCTGAACGCTCATCTGATTACCATTGGCTAAGAGCAGGGCCTCAGCATAATCGATGGCCAATCCCATGTTGTCTTTATCTGTTGCCAGTGTATTCGCTTGGGCATAGGCTTTTGCTGCTTCAGAATAACGCTCCAATGCCATATAGGAACGACCGAGCATGGTCCAGCCACGCAGATCGTTGGGGTTGGCGGCAAGGCGATCGGCAAGTTTGGCCACCATTTGGGTAATGGCGACCATTTTCTCGTTGGTTACACCACTTTCCGTAGCAGAAAATCCGTGGATTCCTGTTCCCAATAGGGCATAAAGCAAGAGGGCAGTTATTGGTAATCCCGTAGCAATGACGAACAATGCCCAACGCCCGGAGTTAACATTGGCATCTGTTTCGGAAGAGGTCCCCGCCGGTTGAGCCAAAATGGATGGTTGGGACAAATTGCTTGCATCTACATCATCCAACAGCTCTTGGGTTAATTCGCGTCGTTCTTGTTCCCGTTGATCAAAGGTAAGCGCGGGATAATCCATCGCCATCTCTAATTCAGTCAATCGATCCCGATAGACCACTACGTTGAGATTCTCCCAGTTTTCAGAAGACGAAGGACGCGGACGTATCCACGGTAATATGGATACCAATACCGCCCCCAACGTCATTAGGCTGATTAGGCCCCAAAATACTAATTCACTCGTAGCCACCATTACTCAAGACCTCTTAGTGTCATCCAGTCCCAGCAGGGCACGGGCACGCGACTCCTCTTCGGGAGAGAGGTCTCGTCTTTCTTCCGGGATACGACGCAATCGGACGTATACCACAATTCCCCCTAGTGCGATCCCAAAAAACAACAATGGACCCATCCACAACAGGGCAGTAGTCGTATTAAACGGTGGCCGGTAGGTCACGAAATCGCCGTAACGTTCCTTGAGAAAGGTAATAATCTCCGCGTCACTTTTCCCCCGTCTGGCCAATTCCTCTACCTCACGACGCAGGTCGCTGGCCAGATCAGCGTGGGAATCTGCCAACGATTGGTTCTGACACACCAAGCAACGCAATTCCTCTTCCAAGCGGCGTAGTCGATCTTGAAAGGCAATTTCAGTGGCATCCGCCGGAGCGGCAGTCGTTTCCTTTCCAACCTCGGCGGCGTGACCAGGTATTTCTACCAGGATGCCCCCTATCATAATAATACCCAACACTATCGTTCGGCAGGAGCGACGAAGTCGCCGTGGAAATTCGCTCATTAACAATATCCTCTCGACGCTAACGCTGAATCAATGCACACAGCAGATCAGTTTGTTGTTTTAGCAAGGTAGCATTATTGCGAGTTTCTACGTTGAGGCGTACCAATGGCTCAGTATTCGAACCACGGAGATTGAAACGCCAATCGGGAAATTCCAGACTGACACCGTCGATGTCCTCACGGATTGGCTGATCGCTAGCAAATTCTAGCGGTATCGTCTCCAAGACACTCTTAGGATCGGCAATGCGAAAATTGATCTCACCGCTGCACGGATACGCGGCAATCCGTTCGTCCACGAGAGTCGATAGGGGACGGCCCGAGCTACATAACCATTCGGCGACCAGCAGCCAGGGGATCATTCCGCTGTCGCAATAGGCAAAATCGCGGAAATAGTGGTGGGCGCTCATCTCACCGCCGTAAACAGCATCCTCCCCACGCATCCGCTCTTTAATGAAGGCGTGCCCGGTCTTGCTCTGAATTGGAATTCCTCCAGCGGTACGTACTATCTCTTTGGTATTCCAGGTCAGGCGTGGGTCATGAATAACCTTGGACCCCGGATGGCGCTTTAGGAGTATCTCCGCCAACAATCCCACCAGATAGTAGCCCTCGATAAAACGCCCCTGTTCGTCAAAGAAAAAACAACGGTCGAAATCACCGTCCCAAGCCAGCCCTAAGTCGGCACCGTGAGCGCGTACGGCCTCGGTGGTGGCGGCACGATTCTCGGGCAGGAGGGGATTGGGAATACCGTTTGGAAAGGTACCATCCGGGGTGTGATGAAGTTTGATCAGGCTAAACGGGAGGTGCGGCTCTAATTGATCCAGGACAGGACCGGCACAACCATTGCCCGCGTTTACCACAATTTTCAATGGTCGCAAGACATCGCGGCGGATGTACGAAAGCAGGTGGGCCAGGTAGGCCGATTTATCGTCGCGAACGGCGACCGTGCCATGACGATCCCTGTCGGAAAAGTGATTGTCCTCCACCAGTCGTCGAATGTCATGTAGACCGGTGTCGCCACTGATGGGGCGGGCGCGCCCCCGCACCAACTTCATCCCGTTGTAATCCATAGGATTGTGGCTAGCGGTCACCATCACCCCCCCGTCGAGTTGGTGGTGAAATGTCGCAAAATAAACCTCTTCGGTGCCGCATAGACCAATGTCCAGGACATCGGCACCCCCTGCCGTTAGCCCTCGGGCGAGAGCGGTAGCCAGGTTTTGGCTACTCAATCGAATGTCATAGCCCACTGCTATCTGACGAGGTGCAACAAAATCGGCGTAGGCTCGCCCGATACGGTAGGCAATATCCTCGTTTAGCTCATCAGGGACACGACCACGGATATCATAGGCAAGAAAACAAGAGAGAGGAGGGGACATGAAGGGCTCGATAGGGGAAAGTTACGCAGGGTAACTGTTTGGCTTATATCGCAAAAACAAGCAAACCGGCGGGTGTGAGACCGATAACACCTCGATCCATTGCAGCATCACAACAATCGGGCTATATTCCAAAAACGATTTCAATGTTTGAATCGAATCGAGAGGTTACAAGGTTATATACTGATTAGTAGCACCGGTTGGCATTATAGAATAATGGGAGACGTCAATGAAAAAAATTCTGATAGTTCTACTGCTTCTAGCGGCAACCACGACCAGGGGCTACGCGGATAACGGGTTGTGGCGGGAAGCGGGGCAGTCCTGTGTATTTGGTGGAGCGGTACTGGGTGTGACTTCGATCCTGGTGCTGTATCCGGCCATGGCCATGGGTACCAACACCATCCCCGTTACCTCCTTGATTCTTGGTAATACTCTATTTGGGTGCGGTATTGCTGCGATTGGCGCCTCCGCTGCCTATGGTTTTGGTTGGGCCTATGACCGTGTGTTTGGTCCAGAACCGTCGGAGGCG
Source organism: Gammaproteobacteria bacterium (assembly GCA_963575655.1). Classification (NCBI taxonomy): domain Bacteria; kingdom Pseudomonadati; phylum Pseudomonadota; class Gammaproteobacteria; species Gammaproteobacteria bacterium. Next base: position 3,592 of record CAUYTY010000053.1, read on the forward strand.
TCGGGGCCATCTGCGGCAGCTCCTCCTGATGCCTCGGCACGTCCGGTCCCACCGCCCAAGGTGGTTCCTGCCCCGGTACCTCCACCGCCTGCCGTGGTTCCTCCGCACACGGCAATTCCCCCAGCCTCGATCCCGGGTCCCATCCCCTCACGGCTCGACGCGATAGCGTTGTAACCTTCTGGTCATCGCTCCCACTTAAATACCTGTCTCGTATCCAGCTTTTCGTTATTTGGTTCGTCGTTCCCCCTCCCAACGGGAGGGGGAACGATTACCTTGGTTTCCATCTAATCGAAAATCGTCGACCAAAAACCTAATGAGCCAGTCGGTCTGGTTGGCTCATTGAGAGACGAAACGACTATCCGCATTTTGCTCAATCGCCACGATAGCTGACGACTTCGCCCATGGGACGCCGCCCCGTTGGGTCTGGTAACTCTGCGGGGTAGCCGATGCTGAGTAACGCAACGGGCACAACTCCCTCGTCTAGCTCCAACAGTCGTACCAGCTCGGCCTCATCGAAATAGCCTACCCAAGTAGACCCAAGGCCAGCAGCAACGATGGCGAGTTGAGCGTAGGCAGCGGCAATGGTGGCGTCTTGAAGGGCGTAGAGATGGGCACCACGCTCACCAAAACGTTCTGCAGAACGACGTGGTTCCGCACAAAATACCAGGGATATCGGGGCCTCAGAGATAAATGCCTGATCATTAGCGATTCGGCGAAGGGCATTACGTTCAGATTGGCGGTTGACCACCACGATCCGATAGGCCTGTAGGTCACCCGCCGAGGGAGCGGCGCAAGCAGCCTCCAGGATTGCGTGGAGTTTCTCCGGTTCTACCGGCAGGTCAGCGTGGTAGCTACGCACCGAGTGACGGTGGCGTACCGTGGCAAAGAAGTCCAGCATGGCGATCCTCCGAGAGGCTACTGAATCTTAGTGGTTTTAACGGCAGAATGGTTGGGATAACTCGTCCGCAATACCCGCAAGGTACTCTCGGCGAGGTCGTTCATACCCATGATTTGATACGCCTGAACCATGAGGTCGAGGGCATCGGGTACCGCTGGGGTTTGTTGATAGTGCTCCACTACGTACTTACCTCGGTTGGCTACTGCTAGATACGCCCCTTGTCTCAGGTAGTAGCGGGCAACGTGGACTTCATACTGCGCCAGGTTGTTGCGCAGGTAGACCATGCGTTGACGGGCATCAGCGGCATACTTGCTATCCGGGAAGCGACGTACAACCTCACCGAAGTCTTGAAAAGACTGCCGGGCCGCACCAGGGTCACGTTGAGAGCGATCGGTAGGTAAATAACGATCGACAATGCTCATCCCCTGATTGAAGTTGATCAGCCCACGCAAATAGTAGACATAATCCAAGTTGGGATGGCGAGGATAGAGCTTGATGAAACGGTCCAGGGCGGCGATGGCCAAGGTAGACTCGTCGGACTTGTAGTAGGCGTAGGCGATCTCGATCTCGGCCTGCTGGGCATAACGACCGAAGGGATAGCGTGCGTCGAGCTTCTCGTAGTACTTGATGGCCTGTTCATAGGATCCATCGTCGAGGGCCGATTTTGCCTCAGAATAGAGCTTGTTGGCGGACCAATCCTTGGTTGGATCGATCTCGTCGGGGAGCAGGGCGCAACCGGCTGCCGCTACCAGCCAGAGTAGGGCGAGGCAGAGGCGTAGGACGGCGGACGGTCTAGGAAAAAAACTAAAACATGATAAAACGGTCATCGTTATCCCCCGGTTGGGGTCTCCACATCCCCGCCGGGTCGGCGGGAAAAGGCTGTGTAGTATAGGTGTATGACTGAACCGCTGCATCTCCACGCCCGTATCCCTGACACCTTGGCCGGCCAGCGTCTGGACCAGGTGTTAGCGGTCCTTTTTTCGGACTATTCCCGTAGCCGCCTCCAGACTTGGATCCGGGCGGGGGGCGTGCGCCTGGATGGCGTGGTCCTTCACCGTCCCCGCGACCCCGTACGCGGGGGAGAGACGGTAGACATAGTGGCCGAACTCCGCATCGAGGCGCCTTGGACAGCAGAATCTCTGCCTCTCACCGTGGTTTATGCCGATAGCGCACTGCTGGTGATAAACAAACCTGCTGGACTGGTGGTACACCCTGCGGCGGGTAACCATCAGGGTACCCTAGTCAACGCCCTTCTCCACCACGCCCCAGAACTGGCAACGCTGCCTCGGGCAGGGCTAGTGCATCGTCTCGACAAGGATACCACGGGGCTATTGGTGGTGGCGCGCACCCTTACAGCCCACCATGCCTTGGTAGAGCAGCTTAAGGACCGCGAATTTATGAGGGAGTACGAGGCGGTGGTCAATGGGGTCGTGGTCGCGGGAGGGCAGGTAGATGCCCCGCTAGGGCGACATCCCGTGGACCGCAAACGGATGGCGGTTGTTGTTACGAGTGGACGCCATGCGGTGACCCACTACCGAGTGGTGCAGCGCTTTGCCGCACATACCCACCTGCGCTTACGTTTGGAGACCGGACGTACCCACCAGATCCGGGTGCACATGACCCACCTTCATTATCCCTTGGTTGGAGACCCGGTCTATGGGGGGCGACCGCGTCTACCGCCGATGTGTTCGCCAACGCTCGCAGCGACACTTCAGGGTTTTAACCGCCAGGCGTTACACGCCATACGTCTGGGGTTGGCCCACCCCCTGACCGGAGAAACGCTAACCTGGGAGGCCTCCCTCCCCGCCGATATGGTCCAACTGCTGGCGTCACTAGCTGCGGGGTAAAAGGCTGTAAACCGTTCTCCGAAACTTACCCATCTATCACGATGACAAATGGTGTTCGGTTCC
>CAUYTY010000054.1 GCA_963575655.1 Gammaproteobacteria bacterium
AATATCTAAATTATGGAACATTACTGGCCATATCCAGGTCTGGAACACCACCCAATAAAGGAGATGAAACAATCAACGTAATCGGCAAAAACAAAGCATGCTTGGAAATATTTAGCCTAAGCGGTTATCTAGAAAGTTGCCGGGGCATCATTTCATCTGAGATTCTCAAAATTCAAGACACAGTAACATGATCCGTTGATTGTGCTTTCCATGATTCCGGATCTCGACAATCCCTACAAAAATGACAAATAAATGACAAATAAATGACAACTCAGATTACCGAGAACTAGCGACTTGTGCCTGGAAATCCCCCCCCCTTGACAACCGCCCAACAAATGGCTGTCAGCTCGCCAACGCACCCAATTAATAATCAACCAGTTGGATATAAAAATAAATTATAAAACAGACTCACACCAGTCAATTCATTCACTGGGAGTACCCACACTATCCATATCATCGCAAATCTCTATTGTCGCGAACGCCACAATCGGGATAATCCAACGCATGGGGATTGCCACCCAACCCTCCGCCGAGATAACCGCAGATTTTTGGCGAGACACTAGCTAAACGAGACATTCACAACATGACGATAGCGATGGATTTCGGCACCTGCAACACAGTCTTAGCACGCTGGAACGCAGCCACGCGCAAGGTGGAAACCCTGCGACTCGACAACATGACCAAGATCTACCGCTACCAACCACCTGGTGCAACGGAAGAACGAGAATCGGCGGTAATCCCCTCGTTGATCCACTATGGCGAGGGCAACACCCTACGCACCGGCCTCCAAGTGGAAAACAACGGATTGACGAATCATCGGGGCACGTTCCGCTGGGTTAAGCTCGACCTCCTCAAGGGTAACAACCGCGCCCGACGCATCAACGGAGAGCTGATCACCCCACGTCAGGCCGCCGACGACCTGATTGGCCAGGTGTTGCTCGCCGCCACCGGCCAGGGCAGCGAAGATCTAGTCATCACTGTACCGATCGAGGCCTACGATCCCTATGTGAACTGGCTGCAATCCGCAGTTCTCCAAAATTTCCGGGGCACAGTACGAATGCTGGACGAGGCCACCGCCTGCATCCTGGGCTACGATGCCCATGTCCGCGAGGGGCAAGTGTATGTGGTGTTCGATTTCGGTGGCGGTACGCTCGATGTATCGGTGGTCAAAACTTTGGAACTGGGCAGCACCGAGACCCGCCAATGCCAGGTACTGGGTCGAGCCGGCGAGGAACTCGGCGGTGCGTTGGTCGATCAATGGCTGCTGCGCGACCTCCAACACGCCGAACAATTGAGCGAGCGCGACGTGGCTGAACTAGGAACGGCCCTGTTGCACGCGGTCGAGGAGGCCAAGATCCGCCTCTCCGATGGTGAAGAACAAGTGGAGGTCACCCAATTCAACGACCTCAGCGCCCAATTGATCAGCCATACCTTCACCGCCAACGGCCTGCGTCGTATTCTCGAAACGGATAGAGAGGCGTTGGGTGGGCGGAGCCTGTATCAATTGGTCGCACTGACCGTAGAACGAGCATTGGAAATGGCCCATGAGAAATACAACACGAAAAAATCAGAGGTCAAAGCAGTATTCATGGTCGGCGGTTCCAGCCTATTGTTGGGAATAGCAGGAATGGTACGCAATCTCTTTCCAGGTTGTCCAGTACATTGCCAAGACCCCTTTGAGGCCATCGCCCGTGGCGCCTGCCGCTATGCCGGTGAGAATATCAATCTGGCACTGGTCCACGATTACTGCCTACAGAGTTGGAACCGAGACCGCAAAGATTATGAACTTGTTCCCGTGGTGCCAAAAGGGACACGCTACCCCACCGAAAAACCAATCGCAGTAAAATATCTCAATGCCGCTTGCAATGGCGCAACCCGACTAGGAATGGTAGTGATCGAGCGATCGACCATGGTCCGACCCGAGATCATCTATGAGGTGATTAGCGGGAAATTGCAAACCGTCCAAACCAAACGTCGCCATGACATTGCCCTGCGTGAATTAAATCCCACCGACCGGGAATTCATCCATGCCGACCCACCATGTACCGTCGGCGCACGCCGCTTCGTCGCCGGTTTCGGGGTAGACGCGAATAAACGACTCACCCTCTCATTAAAAGATCTGGAGCCACACAATCATTCCTATATACAACTGGGCAGCGGTGAACGATTACCATTACCCGTACGCGACCTACCGTTTGTAAAGTTATAGTGAACCCGATTCGTTATGACAAACGACCGACTACAATTGGCCGCCTACCTGCCCTGCTCGCGAGTCAATGGCCCCGGCCTGCGTTCGGTAGTGTGGGTGCAGGGTTGCCCGTTTCGCTGCCCAGGCTGCTTCAACCCCGATTTTCTACCCTTCACCGGCGGGTGGTCTGCATCGGTCGCCGAGGTGGTGGCGCAACTGTTGGCTGAAAAGGACAGCGCGGGGGTAAGCTTCTCCGGCGGTGAGCCCTTTGCCCAAGCAAGACCTCTGGCAGAAGTGGCCGAACAGATTCGCGCTGCCGGAAAGAGTATTCTGATTTTCACCGGATTCCAGGCCGCGACCCTAGACAAGAGCACCAACCCCGGCATCCGACGACTACTGGCCGCCGCTGATCTGCTGGTTGCCGGTCCTTACCAACGTAAGCATCCCTACCAACATCCACTGCTGGTCAGCGCCAATCAGGAATTGATATTTCTGACCGAACGCTACCGTTCAGTGGATTTTGCTCCCCGCCGAATGGAATTCCGCATTGATGCGACTGGCGCGGTGACCGCAACAGGATTGTTAATGTCAAAGATAAATTAGAAATCAGAATTATTAAGATTAGGAAATCACCATGCCCTTTCGCGACGATCTCAAGCTCCTATTTGACGCCCGCATCGCGGTGGTCAATGTAGTTACCTGCGAGGAAGCGCGTGTCCTCCAAGAAATTACCGAACTGGTACGAAATAAAGATTGGCCCAGTGAAGATGGCCTCTATACCTGGGATATCGCCGATCAATTCACTTGCCTAAAGCCCGCCAAGCTCAATTTCGACGAGAGACGCGAGGCCACACCCGATACTATCCTGCGCATGATCCGCGACTATGCGGGTGGGGCCACGTTTATCCTCAAGGACTTTCACCAAATATGGGAGGCGCGGCGCGGTACTTTACGGGGCCTGCGTAATCTCGCCGCGTCGCTGCCTGAACGCTCGCCGCGCAAGAATATTGTTATTACCACCCCGGAGCACTGCCTACCCACCGAATTGAAACACGATATCCCCGTATTGGACTTAGCCAAACCAGAGGCGAAGGATATGGATGCCCTGCTCGAACGCACTGTCGGCACTACCGGGGCTCTGCGCCAGGTAAAACCAGCACTGCGCACCAAATTGGTGGAGGCCGCCCTCGGCCTCACCAGTACCCAAGCCCGCCGGGTATTCCAAAAGGCCGTGGTCAGTCGTCGCGGCGGGACCCTCGACGAACGCGCTATCGATCTAATTATTGACGAGAAACGCGCCATCATCCGCGAGAGTGGGGCACTCGAACTCTATCCCTATGTCGAAAAGGCAGACCGGGTTGGCGGACTAGAAACCATCAAGGCCTGGTTGGAACAACGCCGTCTAGCTTTCAGTCAAGAGGCACGCGAATATGGTTTGGATCTGCCCCGAGGGGTAGCACTAATTGGGATCCCCGGTACCGGTAAAAGTCTATGCGCCAAGGTAACGGCTGGGATGTGGAAACTCCCGCTACTCCGCCTCGATATGGGCGCGATCTTTGGTGGCATCCTCGGAGCATCGGAGAAGAATATCCGCGAGGCCATGCAGATCGCCGAGGTAATTGCGCCCTGCGTACTCTGGGTCGATGAGATCGAAAAGGCCTTCGCCGGTTCGGCCGGCGACAGCGGCACCGCCAGCCGAGTACTAGGAACCTTCCTCACCTGGATGCAAGAAAAACAGGCCACGGTATTTGTCTTCGCCACCGCCAACGATACCGCTCGCCTCCCAATGGAGTTTTTGCGCAAAGGTCGCTTTGATGAGGTGTTTTTCCTTGACCTACCTACCATCCAAGAACGCGAACAGATCCTTGAGGTGCACCTCGGAAAACGCGGCATCACCATGATCCGTCAGCGTTTTGATCTATTGCGTGTGGTCCGGGCAACCGAGGGTTTCGTCGGTGCGGAATTAGAAGCAGTGGTCAAAGATGCCCTGTTCCCGGCCTTCATGGATGGCCGGCGTGAACTCGAAACGGATGACCTGGTCCACGCCGCCGGCGACATGGTGCCACTCGCTAAATCCCACAGCGAGCACATTGAGCGATTGCGCCAATTGGTGATCAACGGTCAGGCCCGTAACGCCTCAAAACGCACCGCCATCGATGAGGTCAAGGTAGAACAGGTACGCGGCGAACGATTACTCGATCCGTAACGTAACCATTCACCCTATCCAACTCACCAGCTAACTCCCTCTCTTACTAAGGAGAGGGAGTTAGATGCCTTGGTCATCGTTTTGTCAGATATACTCCGAAGGGCGTTTTATTAAAGCCTGCGTAGGATGTAGTGAGGAACGAACCGCATTATTCGTGTCGTCCAACTTCCGCGCCTATATTAATGCGGTAAGGTATAATTTGTAGGGCGCAATAGCGAGGCGTATTACGCCGAATGTTAAGCCCCCGCTCGGTTGCTAGTGAGCGCGAATAATAGCCATTGGCAAAACTAACATTCGGCGCAATACGCTTTGCGGATTCAAATTCGAAGTGCAACTCTTGGCGGATTCAACCTTAGATTGCATTGAACTATAAATGATCACTCAGGTTAACTGAATAGGAAATCTCACCATGTCACATTTTACTCGCGTAAAAACCATGATCCGGGATCAGACGGTGCTGGAAGAGGCGCTGCGACAATTGAATTATGAATTCCAAAGTGGTGAGAACCTCCCCATCCAAGGTCTGGAAAATGTCAAACAAGGTCAGGTAGTCATTGAAACGGGTAGCCGTTACAATATCGGCTATCAACGCCAGGCCGATCAAACCTATGTTATCTGCGCGGATTGGTGGGCCATCCAGAGAAATACACCGATTCGCCAGGAGAGCTTCATGGAAGAAATCAACCGCACCTATGCCCACTTGATCGTAAAACACCAAGTGCTCGAACAGGGATTAATCATCGAGGAGGAGAAGATTCTCCCCAACGGCGAGATTGAACTGGTCGTGTGCGAACGATTCTAAATCTACTGAAAAGTTACTGATAGTTACCCATTCCCAAGAAAGGACAGGTATCGTGGGCATTAAGAAAATGAAAATTCACATTGGCCAAAATGGTCACACCGAGATCCAGGTCGAAGGTGGCCAATATGGTAACTGCCTTGCCTTTACTCAAGCCATCGAACAAGCCCTAGGCAAGGTGGAACAGCGAGAACTAACCGAAGATTGCCAAGCATTGGATCCACTCGCCGTCCCCACCCGCGAACGGCTAAACGAGGCACTATAACCTAGCAGCGTTCAAGGAATCGTAATTATTCCCGCCTCGCCCCTTCTCAATGGAAGATCGGTTAAGAAAGGGTAATCTGTACAAGTTAATAAATTACTGTTCCTAGGCAAGTAGTCAGCGAGTCATGCCTGTGCAACAATCAGCCGCCATCTCAAGGTCGACATACGGTATACTGGACCTGGTCTAAGGTGACCCGTTGCGCACGAAACCGCGATTGAACAAAGTTCAATCTAGCCGGACAGATCAGAGAGGGGGCACTCTTTCTTACGGCGACACACCCTGGGTACGAGTCAGATTCCTGTAGCGGTCGAGGAGCGCAAGGGATGTAGATACGGCTTTAACCACTCAACGACAACCAACATTACGATATCTGGGTACAAATGGCGTTTCCAGTTATTATTAGAATCGTTCCCGAGACTAATAAGCTAGCCATAGTGAAAGGCGGATTTTGTCCCCAGATGAAGTATCACCGGGCGGTTTTCGTTTTTTAATAAACCGGGCAGATCACTGTTTAATCTACGATTTACAGCGAGTCTGGCTCATCAAATCGAGCAACGCTATCATCGAGGGGCAATTATGGATATCAAATCTTTGTTGAAAAAGCGGAAGAGAGGTGCGGTTGGGGTATCTACTGAGGCCACCATTGAGGAATGTGTTTCGCTTTTGGCTAAGGAGAATCTTGGCGCATTAATGGTTTACGATGCAGATGGCAAAGCCGTTGGTATCCTTTCCGAGCGCGATATAGTTCAAGGGCTCGCCAAATGGGGTGGTCTGACCTTGCAT
>CAUYTY010000055.1 GCA_963575655.1 Gammaproteobacteria bacterium
ATAATGAGTTACAATCGATTAACCCACCCGTTGCACTTCAAGGTTGAATCCGCCTCTGGAATTAACTGAAAATGTGGAGCAAAGACTTCAAAGAGTTTGTTTGGTTATTAAACCAACATGAGGTAGAATACCTGATTGTTGGGGGGTATGCCTTGGGTATCCACGGCTATCCGCGATACACAGGTGTATTTGGATGTCTGGATCAATCCAACGGCGGAAAACGGACGTAAAATGGTTATGGTAATGGATGACTTTGGTTTTTCGTAACTACCTACCTACCACCAATCTACCAACCTTCTGCAAAAAACGATAATGTAAGCGGATGCTCAACAACCTACCCAATGAGATAGCGCCCCTGAAAGCCATCATCCATGAAGTATGTGGAGAGAATGAACGGCTCAAGGCGGAAAACGAACGGCTCAAGGCGGAAAACGCTGAGTTACGCCGTCGTTTGGGGTTGGACAGCAGCAACAGCCATAAACCGCCCAGTAGCGATGGTTTGAAGAAGAAGCCAATCAAGCCGGCGTTGCCCAAGGCAGAAGGGCGGAATAAAGGAGGGCAGAAAGGGCATGAGAGAAATAAAAAAACAAGAACACTATATTGAGGCAGCCAATCAGTCACTACTGAAAAGACTGCATGCAGATGACATTGTTGTTGATATTCAAAAGGTTGAAGGTGCTGAAGTGGATGAAATGTGGAGCTATAGCAAAGCCACCATAAAATGATTACGCATAATTTGCGAAGACTTCCTCGGTAGTACGGCGTTCTCTTTTGTCAATCGCCTTTAATTGCGCCCACTTATGTTCGATGGGATTGAAATCTGGTGAATAAGGGGGTAAATATTCCAGAATATGGCCCGCATTTTTGATGGCTTGTTGAATAGACCTTATCGGAAACCCCCTACCTAGCTCTGCCGGACAACGCAACCTCATGATTTATATTGACTGTGGTGGGTGATGAGGAGGTTTCCGATAAGGTCTATTGCCCATGTGGCTAGCAAAGAGGCCGCTGTTGTGGCGGACACGATGATTTCCTTACTCAAGCCTTTCGCTGATCATGTTCACACTATCACGACCGACAACGGCAAGGAGTTTTCTCAACATCAACGAATCGCCAAGGAACTGAATGCGGGGTTCTATTTCGCACACCCATATTCCTCTTGGGAACGTGGCGCCAATGAGAATATGAATGGACTAATCCGCCAGTTCTTTCCAAAGAAGATGAGTCTTAAATTCATCCCTGAAAAACTTATCCAGAGGGCAAAGGATTTCCTAAATCACCGGCCACGGAAATGCCTCGGGTTCAAAACTCCTTTTGAAGTGTTCAATAATGAGTTACAATCGATTAACCCACCCGTTGCACTTCAAGGTTGAATCCGCCTCTCCCCTGCGTCCTCGAACTCACTTATACCGCCCACGACCTTGCCCTATTCGCCCGCGATCTTGGCTACGATGGAGCACCTTTTCCGTGGGACCCGGAGCGCCGCGCCCGATTGCGCGCTGAACTCGACGCCTATTACGCCAAACTGTACGGCCTCACCCGCGACGAATTACGCTATATCCTTGACCCCGCCGATATTTACGGCGAGGATTATCCGTCCGAAACCTTCCGCGTTCTTCAGAAAAACGAAATCCGTCAATTTGGCGAATACCGAACCCGGCGGCTGGTGCTGGAGGCGTGGGATAATTTATGAAATTTGAATGGGACCGCAATAAGGAAAAGACTAACGTCCAAAAACATAGAGCCACACTTGAAGAAGGCGCCCTATGTGGAACACACGCCAACGGCGCGTTGATACGTCCGCTCGGGGTTACCCCGGACTGACATACCAACGCGCCGTTGATGTGGTGTCTTCAACGCTCGGAACAGTTGCGGCTAAGTGGGTGGCCGTAGCGGGAGTGTTCGTCGAACGGAGACGATTTTTAGCACGCGACTAATGGTGTCCCCCTCGGCTGCGCTGATACTGGATGTATCCCGCGAAGAGCGCCAGGCTCCAGTAGTTGAGAAGGTACAGCCCCCAGAAGACCAGGCAAACCAAGTAGACGGTTATCCAGGCCGACCACAAGGCCGTACCTGCGCACGCCACGATCCCCCGTAAGGCGTTCCAGAACTTCCAAACGCGCAGACACAACAACACGAGGATGGTTGGTATCACCACCACCACGAGCGCAATAAGTAGACCCCGGCCACTTAGCGGCTGTTCCCGGAGCAGATTCAATAGCGGCTCTGGGTCATAGGCGAGAAGGTTGGCCCGTTCCAGCAGGAACTGATTCATGCTGAGGTTCCACTTGCTCGCCGGCACGAACAATGCCTGGAGGTCGTAGTAGCTTTCGTCGAAGCTGGCATGGAGGAGCAGTCCACCGGCCAGCAACCCTTGCAACCGCGCTAGGGTAGTAAGGATGGGGATCGCATGAAATTCATGATGAGCGATCACATTCATCAACGCCTCACCGCCATTGGCGACGAGGACTGGGATGCTGATGACGATGGCAGCTTGGATAATGACCGAGAGCAGGTCGAGCATTCCTGGACCGTAAAGATGACTGATGGACTCATGGCCGCGTCATTGCGATAGCTTTAGACGCGACCCCCCGCTACCTCCCAAAAGGCGGAGCCTTAGGGATCTCGTACTCACCAAAGTCCCCGAGAAACCCCTGCCTTGTGGGCAGACAGGGAGGAAAGGAGACGGTTTTTCAACGCAGACCGGTACCGAACCATCCGGCAGCCGGCCTTGCAAGGACCTAGTAACACAACCTTTCGGTTTTCGTCCCTTGCCAGTGTGTAGCACGACTTCAGTCCAATATTCTGAATCTAGCAACAAACCATTGGTATATCCCTACACCCTTGCGTCTATCCATCCCATTCCGTGAGGACGATACCTCCCTTGGTACAGGTTCAAAGAGCGAGGTCTCCCTCCCCTACCCAGATGGTCACCATAGAACCTGCGACTAAGCGCATGGTAACCACTCAACACCCGCACGTACAGTACTGCATCCTTCAAACGGGCAGCTTCTGGCGAATAGATCCGGCTTGCATCGGACAACAACCATCACATGGCCTGATAAGCGGTCAAACACCAAATTAATTGTGGTATAGCGTCCTCAAGGAGAAGGCTCATGATCTTGAAAGCTTTCCCAGGGGGTAGGCGCTCGGCGGCCATTATATGGTATTCGTCCATTCGATAGTGAAGGTATTCTAGAAAAACAATTTAGGTCAGGTTGCCATCCATCCGATTAAAGAGTAGCTGCATCCGTTTTAGCTTCAGAACATTGGCATATAATCTGAATCCTTCTATTTTCTTGAGAAATGGAGGCTCCCCCACAATTGGGTACAAGGCAATCGGGTTTGTCTTTCGGACATTGATTAAAATTGCACAATCGACCGAGATAATGATTGGTATCTGAGTTAAAGATGAAGGTGTCAACCTAGATATCGGCGATACCGAATGTTGGATCACGTTGTTGGGCTTTGTGCAGGGCTTGAGCCAATGCCTTGCGGCCTTTAGCGGCTGGAATAATAATCAGCATCTCATGGATGCTGGTTTAGGGCATTAATGATCGCCCTCCATCTACCGTCAGGATATGGCCGCTGGTATAGGTCGCACTTTGCACCAGAAACAACACTGCGCGGGCCACCTCTGTTGGAGAACCCAAACGGTTAAGAGTGGTACGGGCAAGGAGATTGGTTTTGTAGGTATCACTCACTGGTCGTTCCGGCCACAAAATGGTTCCCGGCGCTACGGCGTTTACTCGCACTTGTGGACCTAATTCCCGCGCCAAGGCTTTAGTAAGCATGGTCAGTCCCGCCTTGGCAATACTATAGATTGGGTGATCTTTTAATGGACGTTCGGCATAGATATCTACGATATTGACAATATTACCCCCCGTAATACGCAGCCACGGGGCGGCGGCTTGAGACAGAAAGAAAGGAGCACGTAGGTTAGTACCGAGGAGGTCATCCCATTGGGGAGCGGTGGCCTGTTCCAATGGGGTTGGATAGAAGGTTGATGCGTTGTTTACCAAGCAATCTAATCGACCCCACGCAGCGACCGTCTGATCTACCAGAGCCGAGAGGTTGTCGAATGCGAGTAGGTCCGCTTGTAGTGTTACCACGGAATCAGGGCGTGCCGTCTCCAGCTCCTCACATAGGGAGCGTACGGCCTCTGCCGAGGATCGATAGTGCAGTACGACATTCATTCCCGCACCATGTAAAGCTCGGGCAATGGCAGCGCCTACGCGGTGCGCTGCTCCCGTAATTAAGGCAGTCTGGGGCATATCTTCGTCACGCGAATACTGCTGAAGGAAAGGTTGAAGGCAGAAGAGGTAGTAGATGTGGCCATCTGGTAGGTCGAATCCTGGGGTAGTACAATCGTTTTTCTGGATTAAAATACGGGAAATCGATAATATTTCTCAGTACTGTTGCGCAGGGAAGAAGGGAATTGCTAATTTTTGTTAGCCACTATCCTAATACGGTAATAGTCGTCGCAAGGAAATCAAAGAGGCAACGAGATGTTACCGTAACGCGCCCGAGAGTGATTGGGTAGTTATAAACCATCTTACTTTAGAGGATAATCCATGAAAAATCTACGTATCTGGTTGTCTGTATTCCTTCTGGTGGTGTTTAGTGGCCTTGCCTATGGTGCCCCTGTGGACATCAATACCGCCGATGCTGCCGCTCTCGCCAATGCCATCGTAGGGGTAGGTCCGAAAAAGGCTGAGGCGATTGTGACCTATCGCCAACAGAATGGTCCCTTCACCACCGTTGATGATCTCATGAAGGTTAAGGGGATTGGTCAAAAAACCTTGGACAACAATCGTGCCAACCTCACTGTTGGTTCAGTGCCCGCATCTGCTGCCCCTGCCAAGCCTTTGGCTGCGGAACCTGCCAAGCCTGCAGCTGTGGCGCCTGCTAAGCCTGCGGCCATGGTGCCTGCCAAGCCCACCACTCCCGCAACCAAATAGTTTTTGGTAGTCGTTTAGCCTCCCTGGGGACGTGAATGTCTCATCCGTCGCCCTCGTGCGACCGAGATGGTCGCGTTCCCTGGGGGAACGTCAGAACAAGGTGGGTTTTTAGGCAAGATCCCCTCTCGTTGGTAAAACTATTTGGCGTCCTTTCCTGCCAGACGTGCCCGCAGATTGGTAAGACGCTGGGCAGATCGCAGATTTTTCACGGCAAGGGCAAGCGCCTGGGATTGGGCGACCAGGACTACGAGGCGTCGGCCGCGAGTCACTGCGGTGTAGAGCAGGTTACGCTCCAGTAGGGTGTAGTGTTGCGTCGCCAAGGGAATGACCACTGCGGGGTATTCGCTCCCCTGACTCTTGTGAATCGTGGTCGCATAGGCCAATGTAATCTCGTCCAATTCGGCCAACTCGTATTCCACAGTTCTTCCGTCGTAGTCTATCCACAACAAACTCTCTTCAGAATCGATCCGGCTGATGGTGCCAATGTCGCCATTGAAAACCTCCTTGTCATAGTTATTAACAGTCTGGATCACCTTATCCCCAGGGGCATAGGTGTTTCCAAAACGTTCTACGCGCGGTGTTCCATTGGGGTTGAGGAGTTTTTGCAGTTCGACATTGAGGCTACGCGCCCCCAATGACCCGCGATTCATGGGAGTAAGTACCTGTATTTCTTTTACGGGGTCTAGGCCAAAACGCTTGGGGATACGTTGGGTCACCATAGTAAGCAGACGTTCACGCACCTCTTCGGGGGTCTTGGCGTAGACCAGATAGAAATCGCTTTCCTCTTCGGGGGCGGGGCGTTCGGGTTGGAGGCCGCGATTGATACGGTGGGCATTGACGATGATGCGCGAGGCCGCCGCCTGACGAAAGATCTCGGTGAGGCACAGGATGGGTACTGCTGTCGAGGCGATGATGTCACTGAGTACGGTTCCCGGTCCTACCGAGGGAAGTTGGTCCACGTCACCCACCAACAACAGTGCGCTACGCGAGGGAAGGGCACGCAAGAGCTGATTCATCAACACGACATCGACCATCGAGGTCTCATCCAGTACGACCAGGTCGGCCTCCAGCGGATGATTGGCGTTGCGTTTGAAGCCCCCCTGCTTGGGGTCGAACTCTAGGGTGCGGTGCAGGGTGCGGGCCTCCATTCCCGTAGACTCGGCGAGGCGTTTGGCCGCCCGCCCGGTGGGTGCACAGAGCAGTACGTCTACCTGTTTTGCCCGCAAAATCCGTAGGATGCTGTTGACAACCGTGGTCTTGCCGACCCCCGGACCCCCGGTAATCACCGTCACCTTGCCATTTACTGCCGCTGTTACTGCGGCACGTTGCGAGTTTGAAAGGCTCAGGCCGGTCTTGCGCTCGACCCATGGTAGCGCGGCGGCGGTGTCTACCCATTTCCAGGGGGGGAGCCCAGCCATTAACCGCAACAGGTGGCTTGCTACTCCGACCTCGGCGCGGTACAGGGGGGTGAGGAATAGGCTCGGGACCCCCTCGATCGCCTCCGCAACCAGGTTTTCCGCAGCGACCTCCAGGTCTAGGGCCTGTTCAATGATTAGGGCCGGGATGGTCAGTAGTTCGACCGAATTCTCGGTTAGAGTGGTTCGTGTGGCCGCGCAGTGGCCCTCACCGGAGCGTTCTTGGAGGATATGACGCACCCCGGCCTGGGCTCGAATTAGTGAGTCAGCGGGAATCCCCAGGCGAGCGGCAAGGGTGTCGGCGGTCTTAAAACCAACCCCATGGATATCAAGGGCGAGTCGATAGGGATTCTCGCGCACGAGGTCGATGGACTCATTGCCGTAGGTTTTGTAGATACGCACCGCACGCCCAGTGCCCACACCATGAGATTGAAGGAAGACCATAATCTCGCGGATTATCTTTTGTTCGGTCCAGGATTTTTCCACTCGTTCGCGGCGTTTGGGGCCGATTCCAGGCAATTCTTGGAGGCGTTCCGGGGTTCGTTCGATAACGTCGAAGACCTGTTCACCAAAGGCCGCCACGAGTTTCTTGGCGAAATGGGGACCAATCCCTCGTACCATCCCAGACCCCAAATAACGCTCGATTCCTTCTCGGGTACTGGGTGGCACGATGCGCAGATAGCGTGCTGCGAATTGCAGGCCGTGACTGCGATCATTGACCCAGTTACCGTCGCAATCCACATATTCCCCCGGCGTAACCGACGCCGCACTGCCTACGATCGTGACCAATTCAGCACGACCGCGCACCCTCACGCGCAAGACACAAAAGCCGGTCTCTTCACTATGAAAAGTAATTCGCTCTACATTTCCTGCGAGATGTTCCAGTGGGGCGGTGCTAGGGTTGGGCGTGAGAGAGAACGAGGGAGCAGACATAGAGGATGGGTAGTAAGGTGCTCAGTTGTAATAATTCAAAGGGATAGCAAAAAGATGTGGTAGAACTTGGTCTTGGTCATCGTTTCATCGGCCCACGTAGGATGCTGTGAGAAATGAACCGCATTATTCGCGTCGTCCAATTATTTATGCCTAACCCAAGTTGCTACCTATGCGGTGAGAAATGAAGAAGCCCCTCTCCCTGAGGGAGAGGGGAGAAAAGCGCGCTAGGTGGCAACTTGGGTTACTTACGAACTCTGTGACCTCCTGCCGTAGCTCCTTGGTAGCTACTGAACGCAAGGGAGAAGAAAATTCTACCGCCTGAGAAAAGCCCTACCTTGACATTCGCCACGCAGTTCACGAAAACTCTGGAGGAAAAGGGGAAAATGGCGGAACACTCGGCTATCCATTCACGCCGCGACAATTTGCAAAAGTTAGGCTAGCGCCGCGTAGCGGCCTAATAATCTTAGCCGTGGATTTCAACTCATAATTGAAGCAGTTACTCCGTTTGTTGTGTGGCGACGATTGAATTAACCCGGTGGTTTTGATCACGGATTCCAATCGAGTGACCAAGCTCGATATGGAAGGCATGAGTTCAATCGTCGCGATGCGACGATGAGAACCTCCCATTTTAGCCGTGGATTGAAACCCACGGCTAAATTCATTACACGCGCTACGCGGTAGTTGTTATCCTGGTAGTTTTTTTAACCGAGACATACCTAATGCTCAAGTTATAAAATTCCTGTGTGGATAGTCAGTAAGCCCGAACGTACAGCCTCACAATTTTTTGTGACTGCCATCGCACAACACACCATTGTGACCGTGTTTGCACGCGCAGAAATAGGTAGTTCCCGTCTCTTCCGCTTTATATTCTACCGGGACGAAGTCTGTGCCTTGGTGGTTGCCGTCGCAAAATGGTTGGGTCTTACTCTTACCGCAAGAACACCACCAATAGCTTTTGCCTGCCTCCACATCAACCGCACACGGTGACTTTTGGGCAATAACAGGAGTTTTGTCGGTCATGATTGGTATCTTCGCTTTAATTGATTAATGGATTGGTTGAACAGCAGATCATTCTCGATAACTTTATACCAACTTACGCAACTCATATTCCAGAATACCCTGGGCCCCTGCTTCCACTAAGCGCGGCATGAGATTGCGGACGGCATCGCGGTCAATCACCGTTTCTACCGCCAACCAATTACCGCCATAGAGGTGGCTCACGGTTGGTGAATGGAGGCTTGGGAGCAGAGCCACGATGGCCTCCAAACGGTTATCGGGAATATTCATCTTGAGTGCCACCTTGTGGCGGGCGACTAAGGCAGCTTGGAGCAACAGGGCAATCTGCTCGATCTTGGCACGCTTCCAGGGATCAGCCAGCGATTCGCGGTTGGCTATGAGTTGAGTATGGGTATGGAGCAGATCGCAGACGATGCGCAACCCGTGGGCGCGGATCGTGCTGCCGGTCTCGGTGATCTCCACGGCCGCATCGACCAGACCTTCTACTACTTTGGCCTCCGTCGCCCCCCAAGAGAATTCGACGGCTGCATTAATTCCGCGTGTTTCCAGATAACGCTTGGTAAATCCCACCAACTCCGTGGCCACCTTCTTACCCTGCAGGTCTTCCACGGTCCGCACTGGCGAGTCTTGCGCTACCACCAATACCCAGCGGGCTGGGGCATCTGAGCTTTTGGAATAGATCAAGTCGCACACCGGCACGACATCGGACTCGGTCTCCATTATCCAATCCAGGCCCGTGAGCCCCACATCCAGGGTGCCTCGTGCGACGTAGGGTCCCATCTCCTGAGAACGAACTAGCGAGCAAGAAAGCTCCGGGTCATTCACCGCCGGGAAATAGTTACGCGAACGCGGGCTGATGGTCCAACCCGCCTGAGCGAACAGCGATAACGTAGCCTCCTCCAGGCTGCCCTTAGGGATGCCAAGTTTGAGTTTGGACATAGAATTTTTCCTCTTAAGTCAACGTTCGTATCCCATCCTTACCCCCAAGAATGAGTACATCTGCAGGGCGACGGGCAAAAAGGCCATTGGTAACTACACCGGTGATTTGATTGAGTTCAGTCTCCAGCTTGGTTGGCTCCAAGATAGAAAGACCGTAGACATCCAAAATCACGTTACCGTTGTCGGTGGTAAAACCTACTCGATAGACGGGTTCACCACCCATCTTGACGATCTGACGCGCCACGTAGGAACGGGCCATCGGAATTACTTCAATCGGCAAGGGAAACTTGCCAAGTACATCCACCAACTTGGATTCATCGGCGATACACACGAACTTTTCGGCCACGGCAGCAACGATCTTCTCTCGGGTTAAGGCCCCACCGCCCCCCTTGATGAGGTGTAGGTGGCGAGTAGCCTCGTCGGCCCCATCCACATAGACTGACATGCGGTTCACCATATTCAGGTCCAGAACCTCAATGTCGTGCCGCTTCAAGCGCTCCGCAGTGGCCACAGAAGAGGCCACCGCCCCGTCAATCCGATACTTGATCTCAGCCAAACAGTCGACGAAGTGATTGGCAGTGGAGCCAGTGCCTATCCCGACGATACCGCCTTTGTCAACGTAGTCGAGTGCCGCTCGTGCGGCCGCTTTCTTCATGTCGTCCTGCGTCATACCACGCACCTATGTGTTTATTAGATGGTCGCGGATGATACAGTGTGCCGCGAAATTCGCAACCGGCTGCGGATCCTTGTTGTTAATAATTGTTTAGTTTTAATAAGCAACAATTTTGATTATTTAGAGGCTACTTACTGATGGCTCAGATTGATAATAGACCTTGTTGGGAAACTCCCGAGAGTTAATTGTTATTCCGGTATTCCCTGCGGAATAACAAGACGATAATTAACGTTCGAGGTTTCCGATAATGTCTAAACCATTCCCGGAAAAAATCTAGGCGTAGGTATTTGTTCGATAGGTTCTGGAGGGATGAGGTGGGGACTAAACGATTACACAAGACTCTGCTACCGTGTCGCCCCATGATCGATACCTACGTCAAACACATCCTCCTCGCTCGTGTCTACGACGTGGCCCGCGAGACCCCCCTCGACCCTGCGCCACGCCTCTCGGCACGCCTTGCCAATCATGTTTTGCTCAAACGTGAGGACCTCCAAAGCGTCTTCTCATTCAAACTACGCGGGGCCTATAACCGCATTTATCACATGCCATCTGAGGATCGGGTACGGGGGGTTATCACTGCCTCAGCCGGTAACCATGCGCAAGGGGTGGCCCTGGCCGGTCAGCGTCTAGGGGTTCGCACCCTCATCGTTATGCCCAAAACCACGCCCGACATCAAAGTTCGTGCGGTGCGCAACCTGGGGGGCGAGATTGTGCTGCACGGCAACACCTATGACGATGCCTATACCCACGCCCGCGAACTAGCTGCGGTCGAGGGAATGACCTTCATCCACCCCTATGATGACCCGCTGGTCATTGCCGGTCAGGGTACCGTGGCCATGGAGGTGCTTCGTCAGCACCCTGACTCGCTCCACGCCATCTTCGTCCCGGTCGGGGGCGGTGGGCTTATTGCTGGGATTGCTGCCTACGTCAAAGCCCTGCGCCCCGAGATCAAAGTCATTGGGGTAGAGCCTGAGGATGCCGCTTGTTTGCACGCCGCCCTCGCCGCCGGGCAACGGGTGGACCTGGGGCAAGTGGGTATATTTGCCGACGGGGTTGCAGTACGTCAGATCGGAGAAGAACCCTTTCGCATTGCGCGTGAGTTTGTTGACGAGGTGGTACTGGTAACTACGGATGAGATCTGTGCCGCCATCAAGGATATTTTCGACGATACCCGCTCCATCGCCGAACCCGCCGGAGCCTTGGGGATCGCTGGACTCAAGCGTTACGTCGCGAACAGTGGCATC
Organism: Gammaproteobacteria bacterium; assembly: GCA_963575655.1. NCBI lineage: Bacteria > Pseudomonadati > Pseudomonadota > Gammaproteobacteria > Gammaproteobacteria bacterium. The sequence goes on from CAUYTY010000055.1 coordinate 11,183, forward strand.
ACCGGACAGGCCCTGGTGGCCATCGACTCGGGGGCCAACACCAACTTCGACCGCCTGCGCCACATCGCCGAACGTGCCGAGTTGGGAGAGCACCGCGAGGCGTTGTTCGCCGTTATCATCCCCGAACGTCCTGGGAGTTTTCGTACTTTCTGCGAGTCTATTGGTTCGCGCGGCATCACCGAGTTCAATTACCGCTACGCTGATTCGGTGCGGGCGGTGGTCTTCGTGGGCGTACAGTTGCGCCACGGCAACGAGGAACGTATCCAACTTAACGCCCGTTTGCGTGATGCCGGCTATGCCGTTACCGACCTGACCGACAACGAAATGGCCAAGCTTCATGTGCGTTATCTGGTGGGCGGACACGGTAGCGGGGTAACCGACGAAGTCCTCTATCGCTTTGAATTTCCAGAACGTCCTGGCGCCCTGTTGCGCTTTCTCAGCTATCTGGGGGGGCGCTGGAACATTAGCCTATTCCATTACCGCAACCACGGTGCCGCCTACGGGCGAGTGCTCATGGGCTGCCAGGTCCCACCCGCTGAACGCGAGGAATTTGGCCGATTTCTGAAGGATATCGGCTACGCGTATGTGGATGAAACCAACAACCCCGCTTATCGATTATTCCTAAATTAATGGCGGAGAGAAAAAACCATGATGACCCCCTTCGATGCCTTTCGACGCGTACTCGCCGAATTACATATCCATCCTATCGAGCGCAGCCCGGTAATGTTGCACGGCTATCTGACTGGTTGGGCATTAGCACCGACCAACGGTGACACCGATTATCCCTTTCTACAAAATCTGCTGGGTCTACCCGATGATGCAGAATTCGCGCTATTACCCACGACTTTGGAAAGGGTGGTAGTAGAATGTCTGGAAACTTTCCATGATGCACTCCGTAAGGGAAAATTTTCACCAGAGTTATATTCCTCTACCGGTGGTCGCTGCCAAACTGAGGTGTGGTGCCAGGGATTCGCGGAAGCGGTAGCAGTAGCCGAAGATGCCTGGGAGATTCTCACGCTCGAAAATACGGCCCTGACTCAACAACTCGTTACCCTTCAATTGTTGTCCGATTCCGACCTTTACGCGCAACTCATGAAGCGTTCGAAATCCACGCACACGGATTTTGTTCGAGAAATGACTGAAGTTCTTCCTGCATTAATTGACGTTATTGCTGGCCACGTCTATACCGGTGGTAGTGACGCCCATGAGGTGAAACTCCCTCAATTCGACCCCGAGGAATTGGCCGCCTTGGATGAACCCGACCTTATGGAGATTCTCGTTACCCTGGAGGATCGTGTTCCCCGCGTAGTCATTGATACCTGCGTGGCCCGTGGTGCAGAGTTTCTTCCCTGGCTACGCACCCATTTGGAGGGGGAGCGCCATTGGTCCACTGAACAGGCAACTCCTGCCGAATTTTGGGGACTGCTCCACAGTGTCATGATCCTGGGCCTAATGGACAGCCCTCAAGCCGCAGAATTGCTTTTAGAAGTTTTTGCACGCATGACCCGACAACCCGAGCATGACCTGTGGGCATGGCTCGGAAATCACTGGGCTGCGCTCTTTCACAATAAGAGGGTGGGTGTCGAACCTTTCGTCTCAATTGCCTGGGGAAAACATATTGCCGCATTAGCCCGGGGAGAGGCAATGGCGTGTATGGTCGCTGCGGTGGCTGTCGGACCATCTCAACAATTGGAGAAGTTGCTAGACCAATTGGCTACGATAGCTGCGGACCCCATGGAGGAAAATATTCTGCGCGTGCGGGTAGCGGATCTCCTCCTTTTCTTTCCTCGGGAACGTTATCGAGACTTGCTCTTGGCACTGGCCCGCCTTCAAATGGAAGACTCGGCATTGGTCTATGTCGCATTCGATGAAGACGATGTGGCTACAGTATTCCAGGAGGGTGATACCCCGTTTTGGGATAGCGATCCGTGGTCTTTCTACGACCCTGATGAAATCACTATCCGCCAGCTTTCCAACAATGACGCAGCCAACGAAGGGGATGCCTGGTAAAAGCGGTGAATGAAGTCCATACCCGGATTACGGCCATGAACAAGATGGTCTATCTGGGTATGCCTGTTTCTGTACGAGTAGAGGGAATTCCACCTGTGCGTAGTGCAGAGATTAGACATTATCGGAAACCTCACCCCCCAACCCCCTCTCCTTAACAGGAGGGGGGAGAATTATTCCGTTGTTATGCTTAACTCCTGGACGGAACAGGCAAAAAATCTCCCCCTCTCCTGTTAAGGAGAGGGGGGCGGGGGTGAGGTTTTGGGTTTCCGATAATGTCTATTATCCATGCACTAACAACCCGCATAGGTGATAACTTGAGTTACCTATGGCGCGAAATACCAGAAACGTTATAGCTCTACGAGGGCTATTCACTTACTCTGCAATCGATAGAGATCTTTTAATGAAAAAGTCATCGACTCACTCTCAGGAAAAAACGCGGTTAGTCAAAACTGCCCAATTGGGATTTTTCGACAGCATTGGAACCAAACTTAATGCGTTGTTTCTCGCTATTGTAACGTTGGTTCTTGGTGTTACTGGCGCGATTAATTTCTTTGTGACTCAATCCGCATTAATGGACAGAATTGAAAATACGAACATCCAACTTCAGGCCCGTTTGCAGGTAAGTATATCAAAAGCACTCTGGGATCTACAAACCGATAGTGTGACCGGGCTCCTTCAGGCCGAAATGGCCGATCCCGATCTGCTAGTAATTGCAGTAACCGCTCAAGATCAACTTGTGGCAGGTTATCGCCGAACCACCAATGGAACCTTAGAGGCACTCCAGGATGTTCGCTTGATTAGTGAAACATCCCATGGCTTCGACTTAGTCTATCAGGCAGAGGGGAAGGAACATCTGGTGGGAAAGGTTGTCTTCGTACGTTCCGAGGAGCATGTGCTTCAAGAATCGCGGGTAGTTTTGTGGCAAACGCTACTTGAAATCGTAATTGCCGATCTCATCTTGATCGTCGGACTTTCACTAGGGCTGCGCCTATTGGTGTTGCGTCCCATTGATCAGGCTCAAAAGGCCCTTAATCAGATCGCCGAGGGTGATGCCGATCTGACCTTCCGACTCGACGACCGACGTCACGATGAATTGGGGGCGATGGCCGTAGGCTTTAATACCTTTACCGCCGGTCTGCAAGATATTATTGCCCAGGTTCAGGATAGTGCTGTTGAATTGTCCGCTACTGCACGCCAAACCAGCTTGGCTGCGGAACAGATCCATCACGCCCATCAGCAAGAGAAATCGGAGGCAATTAAGGTTTCCAACGCGGTGGTAGAGCTAGCCACCCAGATCGAGATCATTGCCGACCATGCCCAATCTGCCGTTGATACCGCTCAAGCCACCGACCAGCAAGCCCGTTTTGGTCAATCCGTAGTGAATGACGGTATTGGTGTTATGAATAACTTACAGAGCGAGATCGAACAAAGCGCTCAAGTCGTTCAATCGTTGGCTATGGATGCCGAACAGATTGGGCGGATGGTCGTGGTAATTCAGGAAATCACCCAACAGACTAATCTGCTGGCCTTGAATGCGGCTATCGAGGCCGCTCGGGCGGGTGAGCATGGCCGAGGATTTGCGGTGGTGGCGGACGAAGTGCGAAAACTAGCTACCAGTACCCAAACCTCCACGGAGGATATCCAGACGATGGTCCAACGTCTGCAAACCAGTGTTCGTCAGGTGGTTGTGGCCATGAAAAAGAGTCAGGCTCGAGTCGAATCGGCAGCAGTTAGTGCTGACCACGCCGGGACTTGTATGAATGAGGTGAGTGCATCCATCCAGCGTATTGCCACCATCAACCGTGACATCTCTCAGGCGTCCAATACCCAAAATACGGCGGTGACGGGAATTCGTGTCAGTGTTCAAACGCTTGACCAGTTGATAGCCAATACGGAGGCAGGGGCATCGCAGAGTCTCCATGCGAGTCAACAACTGGCCAATCTGGCCAATGCAATGAAATCGCTCGTGGAACGTTTCAAAGTGTAGGCCACTACCCTAACCGGGAGTACCGGAGTGACGGTTAACTCCCGGGAGGTTTTCGAATATGCCTACTCTTCACAGCCCAGCAACCCAGCGGGGTCCTGTCCCGGTAGGGTAGGGTCAATCACTGCCTGTATTTTTCTTATGGTCGATTCGTTTTCTTGTTTCGCCAGGTCAACCTCGAAAGGACGCATCAAAGGCATAAAGGTCTTGTTGTAGAAAATTTTAACCCTTGGGGCTAACGGTGCGCGCCAGTTCACCACCGTTACGACACCACGTTCCCCGGTATTCAACAATACCGCGCTCGATGGGGGATAGACACCGATCAGGCTAATGAGCAATTGAACCAACGATGGTTCATGGGATGACTGCAATGCCTTTTTGTAAATTTCCTGGAGGGCACGGGCGGGAATTATTGGCGACTTGTCGTAATAGCCATTAGCCAAACTATCAAAGTTGTCAGCCAAGGATAAGATACGGCTCATCGGGTGAATTTGTTCTCCGCCTAATCCCGCTGGATAACCATCGCCATTATAACGTTCATGATGTTGTGCGATTGCCTGGTGAATCTCTGGGTCAAAATCTCCCTTTTCGATTAGTTGAAGGCTGTAATCGACGTGCTTTTTGGTAAAAGAGAATTCGTCATTAGTATATGCGGTGTGAAAAGTAAAAAATTGCCCGGGAATCTTAAGCCAGCCAATATCCATCAGTAACGCGGCCAAACCTATCTGTTTTTGTTCCTCTTGCGAATAACCCAACTTCTGCGCAAGCAACAACGATATGCTCATGACGTTGAATGCGTGGGTATAGAGCTTACTTGATTGACGCTTAGAAAGGAAAATATTTATCAGCGCTTGACTATTGCGGGATAATGAATCAATCGTTTGATTAACAAAAGATGACACTATCTCGATCTTTGGTGTCCCGCCTTCCTGTACCGCTGCAAACAAAGATTGCATTGCTTTTTTGGCGGATTCCTTGATATGTTTGGCGGTTTCCAGTTCATTATGCAACGAGGTTGGTTTAAGCGTCTTCTCGGCAGGCGGTATTACTTTATTATCCGCTGGTTGATTCGGCTTGCTGGGTTGTTTACCCTTTTCGATATCAATGGTAACAAGTTTAGCACCACAATTTTTCAGGGCTACAATTTGTAACTCATTATCGATTAGCATCGAATGTTTAAAAAATGGTGTTTTCAGCCACGACACGTCCAATGCCGTAACAAACATACCAATTTCTAGTTGCTCAATAGCTATTTCTTTCTTTGACATGAATTTCTTGAACAGTTGGTGGTAAATCGTGTGGAATGTGTTTTTCGGATGAAACCGGCACAAGCCCCCCCTTAACCGTCGAAGAAGGAGAGAAGGAGAGAAGGAGAGAAGGAGAGAAGGAGAGAAGGAGATGGTGGATTATCTATAGAAGCTACGCGAAAAACAACCTGTCGCAAAATGCGGTATGGCTGTATCTTGCGGCGACATATGGGCAGCGTCGCCGCAAGTTTCTTAATTAACCAAAGTTGCCACCTATGCGGCGAGAAACGAAAACCCCTCTCTCGGAGGGAGAGGGGGAGAAAGGCGCGCTAGGTAGCGACTTGGGTTAAATTTAGTGTCCGCTGCTCCGCATGGCCTCGTTGGACATTGCCTTCATGACATTATCCGCCTGCATTTCATAGGGTGGCCAGAACTTTGCCTGATCAAAGAAGTTGGGATTTGCCTCGATCAAGGGATTCTTGACCTCGTTGGTCACGGCTACCATCGATAAACCATTGACTACGCGATTCTGTACGGCTGGGGTCAGGAAATAGTCGATAAATGTATAGGCCGCTTGGAGTTTGTTGCCCTTGACACTGCTGTGGATGTTCATCGTATCCATCCATACCGTATTACCTTCCTTGAATTCTACCAACTCCCATTGCTCGCCCTTGGCGCGTAACCCCGCGATTTCGATACCGTAGCTGGCGACGAGGTGTAGATTGTCTGGAAATTCCGGAGCGGCATCCCAAAAGGCACCCACTTGGCCATAGAGTTGATTAAGTTTGGCCTGTGTCTCGGATTTCTTATCGGTGAGTTTAACGACCTCGTCGCGATTGCCTTTAACGATCAGGTCATTGATATAGAAAGGTGATTTGCCCATTGCCATCAGCACTAGAGCGATATTGGGCTGGATCTGACCTTTGGTCAGTGACAATCGCCCTTTCCACTTAGGGTCAAGAAGGTCATTCAAACTTTTCGGCATTTCTTGGGGCTGAACTTTTTTGGTATTGGCCCAGATACCGTAGGCGCCGCCACCAAATGGTACATAAAGCGGTTTACCCGCCTGGACACCCATTGGAATCTCGCGGAGTGATGGCAAGACCTTTCCATAATTGGAGAGTTTGCTCGTATCGATGGGCTGAAGTAGCTTGGCGGTTTTTTCCTGATTCATCTTGATGTAATTCAACGTCAAGAAGGAGAGATCCGCAGCATCAGAGCGTAAAATATTGAACATTTGATCTGGGCCTTCTGCCCAGGGTTTGATAACCTCAATGCGGACCGGGTTCCCCGCTTTTTCTAGTAACCGGTCGATTGCAGCAATATCTTCGTTGGCAACGTAACCTTCCCATGCAAACACATGGAGTTTGTTATCGTCGGCATAAATGGATGAACCAAAGGTTAGGATTACGAATCCCCAGGCCAAAATTAAAGCATTACCAAACTTCTTCATGACAATCTCCTGTGATGGTAGCTACGAATATGATTGAATAATATCAACGTTACCTTGAAACTCCGCCATTAAAAACAATGCTCCCGCTTATCTGGTTCAAATGCGGTGAGAAACGAAAAGCTCTCTCCCTCCTGGAAAGGGGCATTTTCGTTCTTCATCGCATAGGCAGCAACTTTGGTTAAATAGCAATTTCCCTATATCTGTCGTACTACCAATCCCAATTTTTCGCCTTCCCGCTCTAACGTCGTGGGGTCACTTACTACCGCTACGCTTGCCTTTTCCGGGTTGAGATAGAGTGCGCCGACTCGGCGCAGATCGTCGATCGTTACTTGCAGTACTCGTGCGCGGAAGTCACGACGTTGCGTTGGAGTGCGGCCGTAAAGGCTACTCAGATAGGCGCCAATCGCCTCTCCTGCTGGGCTGTCGGGGCGGTCGATGGCGCCAATGACCCCAAGACACGCCTCCTCCAAGGCTCGTGTCGGATAGTCACCACGCGCCAACCATTCCAAGGAACGGTCGAAATCCTCCAAAGTCTCGGCCAAACGTGGGTCGCGGTAGGAATAAAAGCGAAAGACACCGGTATCTCCATCGTAACCAGCCCCGCCCCCATAGGCCCCGCCCTTTTCGCGAATAGCCCGGTGGAGATGACCATTGCGCAGAAAGGTACCGAGTACGGTCAAAGCGGGGGCGTCTGGGTGGCCAAGGGCAACGGTGGCATAGGCCTTGGCACAAAAATTAACCTGGGTCGAGGTCGCCCAACCCTCGCGTACCGCTCCCATTGGGGCGGGAGCGACCAAGGATGTGGCGTCTTCTACCGAGAGGTTACCCGCCCACACCGATGTTGCCGCAGCCAGTACCGCGTCTCGGTTAGCGTCCTCACCGACCAAGAGGAGGCGGCGCGGTGCGGCGGCGATGGTCTCCGCCAAAAAGGCAAGACGGGCGGCAAAGGCCTCTAGTTCCCCGTCGTCGTCCAAACGATCATCAAGGGCCTTGAGTCGAACCAAACCGAGCAACCCCCCCCAGCGATGGGACAGTCTGGCCACTGCCGAAAGACCGGCAGCCGCTGCGACCATCGCCAGGACATGGCCGTGGTCGGTAACCGAAGACTCGCGGGAGAGTCGCGACTGGGCTACCAGTTCGCGCAGTCGGTCAAGTTCGTTAAAGCGCGGGTCGAACAAAGTTTCCCACAACAAGTGAGTAAGGGCGGCGTGGTTGCGAGTCAATGCTTTACCCGAGATGACGAACAAACCTCGGGTCTGGGTCACGTCGTCGACCGTAGCGCGTAGGGCATGGGCCGTCCGTATTCCACCGGTCACTGCCGCTTGGAGGGATTGCGTCGTCAGATAGTCGCGACCAGCGGAACCCACCTCGGTGAGACATTCACTAAACAGCGGTAAATCATCAATCTGTCCAGGGTCGAGGACCGGCAAATCAAGAATGATTTGCTGGTACACCAAACCGTTAGTCCCCTGGCCGTACCAAGCGGCTGGCATCCCCGCCAGACGAATCCTTTCCCCTTCTGCAATACGCAAGTCGGCAGGTACATCCGCCAATCCCACGCGCGGCAACAGTTCGGGATCATCCGAATGCCCCTGGCGTGCGGCAAGTTGTTGTGCCTGCTCGATTAATTGCGTACGACCGGCAGCATCCAAGGTTGCCCCCAGGTGTGCCAAGCGTTCCTGCTCTTGGGTACGGCGGTAGGCATCCAGCTCCGTATCGGGATAGAGGGCGACACGTACTCGATGTGGATTCTCCAATAACCAAGTACGCACCAGGTTGGGGATAAAGCTCTCGTCCTCGACACGACGATGTAACTCGGCAAGGGCTGGGTCGATATCCAATGCTGCGATCGGGTCACCACCGTGCAGGGTGCGGCCCAACGTATTGACCAGGAGACGTAGGCCATAAGGGAAACCACCCCCCAAAATTTCCCGCTGGCTCAATTCCAATTGGTGCAGTACAGCATCCACATGCGCACGAGGTACACCATGCTCCACCACCTCACGCAATACGGACAGCACCAGTTCTTCGACCGCTGCCGCATCTTTGCGCTCGGAACCCTCCAATCCGCAGGAAAAAGTCATCTCTCGCGAAGAATCGTCCAGGCCACACAACTCAGAGGGGGCGCTACCAAGGTTTGAGGTTTCCAGGGCACGTAGCAACGGCGAGGCGCTATTGTCGAGCAGTACCCCGGAGAGCAAGTGGGCCGTGAGATAGTCCAGTGGGTCAGTGCAAGGACGCAGCAACCAGCCCACAACCACATGGGTACGCCGCGCAGTCTTCTCGGTAGGCTCTAGGGCATAGGGCGCTTCCACGGTAAGCGGGACTGGGTAGCGACGCTCATCAGGTACCGCAAGGTCCATTGGTTGCGCGGTAAAACGACTCAGGGCGTATTCCTCAAACCAAGCGTGGTGCTGAGCCACCGGAAGATCGCCGTAGGTCATGAATACTGCATTGGACGGGTGATAATGGCGACGATGAAAATCAACCAACTGATCATGAGTCAGATTGGGGATAACCTCAGGCTCTCCACCACTATTGTGGTGGTAGGTTATCGTAGGAAATAGATGACTCTGGAGGGTTTGGGCAAGACGCCTGGATGGTGCACTCATTGCGCCTTTCATCTCGTTGTAGACCACCCCCTTGTAGATCAATCCACTGTCAGGATTCGTCGCATCTTCGGGTTCTACCCGATGACCCTCTTGGGAAAAATCCAGAGGATTGAGCAGCGGGAAAAAGGTGGCGTCCAGGTAGACCTGTAGAAGATTATGAAAATCCTTACGATTGCAACTCGCGAAAGGATATGCGGTCCAGTCTGAGGCAGTAAAGGCGTTCATGAAGGTATTGAGCGAGCGCCGCACCATCATAAAGAACGGGTCACGTACCGGATAGCGTTGGCTCCCGCACAGGGTAGTGTGTTCCAGAATGTGGGCCACCCCCGTGGAATCCGTGGGCACAGTCAGAAAGGCTACCAGAAAGGCATTATTGTCATCTTCGGCAGCCAGATGAAAGTGACGCGCACCAGTAACCCGATGACGATATTCCTCAACGGTTAGATTCAACGATGGTACTTCTTGACGCCGCAACAGGGAAAAGGTTTCGTTACTCATTACTATCACTCACAGTACCAACAGGTAGAGGCGCCAAGAACAGCGCAGGAAGAGAAAAAGGATCGGGAGATCAATGAATTTTTAATTAACTCAAGTTGCTACCTATGGTCTGATTCAATTCCTTGAGTTGTAACCTTTTTTAAACTCAGGTAGCCTCTAGGGTCTCCCGCAGCGTATCGATCGGGTAGTTAGCAGTGACGATTGCGGTGCCGATGGCTTGTAACAATACTAAGCGTATTTGCCCATCCAAAACTTTTTTATCCACTGCCATGAGATCCAAAAACTGTTCGGGGGAAAGGCTGGCAGGGGTACGGTAGGGAAGGTGGGCACGGATGAGGAGGGTCTTAATACGTGCCACCTCTTCCTGACTGATCCAGCCTAGGCGCTGCGAGAGGTCGGCGGCCATGGCCATTCCAGTTGCAACCGCCTCTCCGTGGAGCCAAGCGCCATAGCCAAGTCCAGTTTCAATGGCATGGCCAAAGGTGTGTCCCAAGTTGAGTAAGGCGCGGCGACCGGATTCAAATTCATCGGCAGCGACTACCTCGGCCTTGTCGCGGCAGGAACGCTCGATGGCGAAGGCTAGGCTCTGAGGGTGGCGTGCCAGCAGCTCCTCCAGATGGGTCTCTAGCCAGGTGTAAAAATCAGCATCGCCGAGAATGCCGTACTTGATGACTTCGGCGAGACCAGCAGCAAGCTGGCGGTCATCTAGGGTGTTCAGGGTTGTGGTGTCGGCCAACACGAGGCGGGGCTGGTGAAAAGCGCCAATCATGTTTTTGCCGAGCGGATGGTTGACCCCGGTCTTGCCTCCCACTGAAGAGTCTACCTGGGCAAGTAACGTGGTCGGCACCTGGATGAAGTCCACCCCGCGTTGGTAGGCCGCAGCAGCAAAACCGACCATATCTCCGATTACCCCCCCTCCCAGAGCCAGCAAGGTACAGCGACGGTCGAAACGTGCCCGAAGCAGGGCATCAAAAATACCGCCGAGAACTTCCAGGGTTTTGTATTCCTCTCCATCGGGTAGTACCAGGGTTTCGCACTGCCACGAGGCAAGGGCGCTACGCACCTGGTCCAGATACAGAGGTGCGACGGTCTCGTTAGTGACCACCATCACCTGTCTACCCCGGAGGTGAGGGGCGTAAAGCTCGGTGCGTCCCAATAGATTCGTACCGATGTGGATGGGATAACTACGGTTACCCAACGCTACTTGTACTGTGTTCATGGGTCCACGGAGGGAGGAGGCGAGGAGGTAGAGGGAGAGTAACGACTGACTTGTCGTAACAATTCCCTAGTTACAATGCGGATGCTGCGATTACTGGTGTCCAGGATCACGTCTGCCACCTCTCGATACAAGGGGTCGCGGACCTCCAGGAGTTGGCAGAGTCGGGCACGTGCATCGACCCCCTGGAGGAGGGGACGTTTATGGGTACGATCGTGGGTGGTGCGATTCACCAGGATCTCCACCGGTGCCCGCAGGTAGACTACGCAGCCGCGAGCCCTTAGACAGGCACGGTTATCTGCATCGAGTACGACGCCACCACCGGTAGCAAGTATCAGACCTTTTTTGGCGGTTAGCTCATCGATGATCGCTTTCTCTCGAGATCGGAAGCCTGCCTCGCCTTCCCGTTCGAAAATGACGGGAATACTGACTCCGGTGCGTGCCTCGATTGCCCGATCACTGTCCTCAAAAGGAAGACGCAACGCACGAGCGAGCTGACGCCCGACCGTCGTCTTGCCAGCCCCCATGAGCCCCACGAGAAAAATGTTATGTACCCCTTTCATGGCGGCAGTAATGCCAGTCTTGTCGAGAGAAATCAAGTTCTGGACAGGCATTCGTCCACATTTGTTGTTCACGGCAACGAGGAGGTGAGATGAGCCTGCGGGGTTCGAATCAACTACGCATCATCGGTGGGCAGTGGCGAGGTCGCCGCTTACCCTTTCCCGACGCTGTGGGGTTACGTCCCACCCCGGATCGAGTGCGTGAGACTTTGTTCAACTGGCTCCAGGGGGTGGTGACTGGGGCGCGTTGTCTGGACCTCTTCGCCGGCAGTGGCGCCCTGGGGCTGGAGGCGCTGTCCCGAGGCGCCGCAAAGACCGTATTGGTAGAGCACAATCCGATGGTGGCTACGGCCCTACGCAAACACTTGGTACAACTAGATACCGTGGGGCATGGGCAGGTCGTACAGGCCGATGCGATGAACTACCTACAAGGCCCCTCCCAACCTTTCGATATCGTCTTCCTAGACCCCCCCTTTCACCAAGGTTGGATCGCCCGTTGTTGCCCGCTCCTCGAGGAGCGGGGCTGGCTTGCCCAAGGGGCTTGGATCTACCTGGAGACCGAGGTCGGACTCTCGCCAGAACCTCTGCCTCTCGGCTGGGAGCTGGTTCGCACTCGCCAGGCCGGACAGGTGGGTTATCACTTGGCACGGTACCTACCTATTGATTCCCCGCCATAACTATTGTGCTAGCCATTACCTCGGTTAGTGCTATCCCTAGCAAGGAAAGTGGGGACCTTACTAGAAAGCTTGCTGATAGCACAGGCAGAATAGTCGCGTGCTGGTTTTGCGAGACCTTACCTGTTTTTGAGCACAAAAGAAAAATGATTTTACTTGGTATTGCAATTCACAAGACGAGCGAGTTCTGTATTGTTTGCCAATATGCTTACCCCTCCAGACGCATCAGATCGTGTACTCCGTCCGCCTACGCAGGTGACTGCGGTCTATCCCGGCACCTTTGATCCCATCACCAATGGCCATTCTGACCTTGTGGAGCGGGCCTCACATCTGTTCAGCAGGGTGGTGGTTGCTGTGGCGGCCAGCGGTTCCGGTAAACAGTCCACTTTTTCCTACGAGGAACGGGTAGCCCTGGCTGGGGAAGTGCTTGCGGCTCTTCCCGGCGTAGAAGTCCACGGCTTCCGGGGGTTATTAGTGGACTATGCGCGGAATTGCGGTGCGCAGGTTATCTTGCGTGGTTTGCGGGCAGTATCAGATTTCGAGCACGAATTTCAATTGGCCAGTATGAACCGTCGTCTCTACCCCGGCATCGAGACTCTGTTTATGATGCCTGCGGAACGCTACACCTACCTATCCGCGAGCTTAGTGCGGGAAATTGCCGCGCTGGGGGGGGACGTGTCAGAGTTTGTTCACGCTAGGGTGTTGGCGGCGCTGCGGGAGCGCAGGAAGTGCTAAAAATCCAGAACACCCCAAAGTTGTTACCGATGGCTTTATGCCGTGTTCTACCGGGTGAGTTTTGGTTTTGGTTGAGGCCCAGCAGGTATGGAGAGATGGTCACTTAAGTGGCGAATCTTCGCGTTGATTATCGGGTACGCAGCCCTTATCGCATAGTGGTTTTGTGCTGGTAGCCCGCCCTCTAACCAACTCGTGGACTAGGTAGATCCCTGTGATGGATGCATCCTTTCCCTTATCGCTCAACTTGGGAAACGGGTGAAACCGGGGCGTATGAAAATGGCATCATGTCACTGTCATTTCGCCCGTTTCCGGAGTTGAGCGTTCTCTTAAAATCCGTAAGGAGTTATGTAATGTCCCTGATTATTACTGATGAATGTATCAACTGCGATGTTTGCGAACCTGAGTGTCCCAATGGGGCAATTACCCAAGGTGATGAAATCTACGTCATCGACCCCAATCTGTGCACGGAGTGTGTGGGACACTTTGAGCAGTCGCAGTGCGTTGAGGTCTGTCCCGTGGATTGCATCATAAAAGACCCGGACCACCCGGAGACCGAGGAAGAACTCATGGAGAAATTCGAACGTATCTCGGCTACGAAGTAAGTTCCTTGCGTACTTCGGTCGTAGCTGTTCATTCCTCCTCCCGTTGGGAAGGGATGAATGATTACCTTCGGTCAACCTCGATACCGAACTCAGCCCCCTCGTTGGGAATCGTTCTACTGTCAAGGTAGAGCACTAAAACGAGTGTCGAGACCCTGTACAACGGTACCGCCGAGAAGAAGCCCCCCTTGTGGGGGCTTCTTTGTTTTTTGGGGGTACGTCAAACGCATCTTCCTTTTGCCGGGTAGCGAAAGTCGATTTCAGTCATGGGTTTCATGCCACGGAAGACCAGGGTTTCAAAGCCAGAGCGTTGCCCTGGACTGATATACCAACGCGTCGTTGGTGTGTCTAAAGGTCACGACTCACCCCATCCGTATAACTTTACGCCGCTGGCCATCAGCACCATACGACCACATACCACGACTTCTGGTTTGAGCTCCTGATGTTTCACCGGTCACACGATGCGGGATCATCGCGGGATGCATTCCTACGCAGGGGCATGGAAACGATGACTAAGTAAACGAAGGCACGAGTGAAGTGGATAGCCGAATCGTACCTTACCGTGGAGGAGGAGTCACTGCATGATGTGGTTTTGTCGGAATGAAGGCGCAATATCTTGCGTTTCTGATGCCGTTCTTCAAAAATTTCAGAGAACCGAAATGAGGTTGTGGTCGTCATTTTTGGGGATCATGATGCAGTTTTTTAGCAGCATTTTTCTTTTTCCCATTGACGGATATGTACGGCATCATTATATTTAGGGTGTGCTGTGTTTCTTGATAGCAATGAACCCCGAAATTCCCAATCGTCCACGATACCCGAAGGAGAATCATATGGATCTCAATCTGTCACAACTGTCTGTAGCCGAGCTTGCCGATCTACGCAAGCGCCTTGAAAATGACCTGAAGAACCGCGCCGTTCAGGAGAAAAAAGCTGTTCAAAGGGAACACGAAGAGAAGCGCCGCGCCATCGTGAAGCAAGTTCACGAACTGGTCGGTGCTCACGGGCTCAGCCTGGATGATGTAATGAAACAACGTCAGCCTCGTGGATCACGTCGTACCGAGGATGCCGATCTACCCAAGCCGCCCCCCAAGTACCGCAATCCGCTTGATGCAGCTCAGACTTGGGCCGGCAAAGGTCGCAAGCCGAATTGGTTGGTAGCGCTGCTTCAGCAGGGTAGAACGCTAGAAGAGTTTGCCGTCTGATTGAACAGAGCCATTGTCGTCCGTTACCTTTCTCTCCAAGGGAGGAAAAGGGAACGGATGGCGAAGGGGTGTTATTCAGAATGAGTAAAGGGAGGCGTTGATATTGTGGCGGCTTTTTGCAGTGGGACTGCCGCCTCACGCTGGTAACCTGGTCTACTCGTAGCACCGCACCCCAGTGCGGCGATTGACGGTGAGAAAGCGCAGCAAACCGCACTGGGGGCGGGCGCTTCCTCTGATTCTTTTTGTCTCCGCCGTTCTTCCATAAACTGGAAAGTGATTGGTTGAGGTAGCGTTTTCCCTCTGGCCGCATTCAAAGCGCAAAATAGCGAACAACTACATCACGTAGCGGATAACCAAGCATTGTTCTCGAAAACCTGAAAGGCATTTCAGGTCTCGACGTTTCTTATTCCATAACTGGTCATCCGCATAAAGTCGCACAGACAGTGTGAATCGTGGCCTTTAGGCGCGCCAACGGCGCATCGGCACACCACCCCAGGGCAACGCTCCGGGTTTGAAGTTACTCCAGAAAAATCGTGCCCTGGAAGGGCGTGGATACGGCTAGAAGTAGTTCCCCTCCTAGTACGCCAACATTTTTTCCAGGTAATGGATGTTGGTGCCCCCCTGCTCGAAATTCGCGTCATCCAGGATGAGTTGATGGAGAGAGATATTGGTCTTGATGCCTTCTATCACAATTTCAGCAAGAGCATTGCGCATCCGGGCGATGGCTCGTACGCGATCCTCGCCGTGGGCGATAATTTTGCCGATGAGGGAGTCGTAATAGGGGGGGACTCGGTAGCCGGTATAGAGATGCGAATCTACTCGAATACCGGGGCCACCTGGGGCATGGTACATCGTCACGGTACCGGGCGAAGGGATGAAACGCTCCGGGTCTTCGGCGTTGATACGGCACTCAATGGCGTGGCCACGCCAGGTAATGTCCTCCTGACGGTAGGCCAGAGGCTCGCCGGCCGCGATGCGAATCTGCTCGCGAACGATATCCACCCCGGTGACCATCTCCGTAATCGGATGCTCCACCTGGACTCGAGTATTCATCTCGATGAAGTAGAAGTGCCCGTCCTGGTATAAAAATTCGAAGGTACCGGCCCCACGATAGCCAACCTCGAGGCAGGCCTGGGCGCAACGAGCCCCCATTCGATCACGCATCTCCCAGGTAATGCCGGGAGCCGGACATTCCTCTACCACCTTCTGATGGCGACGTTGCATCGAGCAATCGCGTTCCCCGAGATGGATGGCATTGCCGTGAGTGTCGGCAAGTACCTGGAATTCCACATGACGGGGATTGTCCAGGTAGCGCTCCATATAGACCATGGAGTTTCCAAAGGAGTTACTGGCCTCGGTTCGGGTGAGCGAGATCGCGGTGATCAGATTGGCCTCGCTATGCACCACGCGCATCCCGCGTCCACCACCACCACCCACAGCCTTGATGATGAGGGGATAACCGATCTCCCGAGCGATACGAATATTCTCCTCTTCGTCCTCGCCTAGAGCGCCATCAGAACCCGGCACCGTCGGAACACCGGCACGCTTCATGGCCAGAATGGCCTGAACTTTATCCCCCATCATGCGGATATTGTCAGGACGCGGCCCAATAAAGACAAAACCACTATGTTCGACCCGTTCAGCAAAATCAGCGTTTTCGGAGAGAAAGCCATAGCCAGGGTGGATGGCGCTCGCATCGGTTACCTCTGCGGCGCTAATTACCGCCGGAACATTTAGGTAACTCCCGGAGGCTACCGGGGGACCAATGCACACCGACTCGTCGGCCAGTCGGACATGTTTCAGGTCACGGTCGGCCGTGGAATGTACGGCCACCGTGCGAATGTCCATCTCATGGCAGGCACGTAAAATGCGCAGGGCGATCTCCCCGCGATTAGCAATGACAACTTTTTTGATCATCGGGGGCGTGGAAAGAGGGAAGGAGTGAAGTCACTCGATGACAATCAGTCGATGATAAACAACGACTGGCCGTATTCCACAGGCTGTCCGTTCTCTACGAGAATGGATTTGACGGTGCCCGTTTGATCAGATTCGATCTGATTGAGCATCTTCATAGCCTCAATAATGCACAGGGTATCGCCAACACTGACTCGTTGTCCCACTTCTACGAAGGATTTTGACCCAGGAGATGGGGATCGGTAGAAGGTCCCAACCATGGGAGAGGTAACGACATGTCCGGGGGGTAGAGCCGTTTCGGTTGGGGTGAGTGCGGTGGCCGGGGCGGCGGATGCCGCTACTGGCGCAGCAACTGGCGGTAGGGCAGCCGATGTATAGGCCGGCGACATGGCAGATACCATCGTGACCGGAAGGGTAGCCGCCGCTGGGTAGCGGTTGATGCGTACCGATTCTTCGCCCTCACGGATTTCGATCTCGGCAATGCCGGACGCTTCCACCAGTTCAATGAGCTTCTTGATCTTTCTGATGTCCATGGGACCTGATTGGCTTTTTCATCTCGGAAGCAGGGGAAACCACTAGTAACCCCACACCTGCTTCGCGAAACGATCGGGTTAGTTTGAATTGTCGGCGAGGCGCTTCAACGCCGCAGTGAGGGCCAGCTCATAGCCGTGTGCCCCCAATCCGCTGATGACCCCGACGGCAACGTCGGAAAAATAGGAACGGTGACGAAAGGGTTCCCTTGCGTATACGTTGGACAGATGTACCTCGATGAAGGGGATCTTCACGGCCAGCAACGCGTCTCGCAGGGCCACGCTGGTATGGGTGTAGGCGGCGGGATTGATAACGATGAAATCCACCCCTTCCTGAAACGCAGCATGGATCCGATCGATCAAGGTGTGTTCGGCGTTGCTCTGAAAACTCTCCAATTGACAGCCAGCAGCCTCGGCGATCTGTCGAAGCCGGGCATCGATATCGGCGAGTGAGGTACGTCCGTACTTGTCCGGCTCGCGGAGACCGAGCAGATTCAAATTGGGGCCGTGCAAAACCAACAAGCGCGCCACCGACTCCCCCTCATATGATTCAAGGGCGGGATTGTGCCCAAGACCAACCCCGTTGTCTATCTCGTTTCCTAATGGATTGCGTGTAAGGCGAGAAGATACCCGTTCTCCCATTCCCCGTCCGGTCGTAACCACCTATCTCCTCGCTTCGAGAGGGGGAGTGAACGGTTAGGTTTGGTCACAACAGCGGGCGAATGAACTGTTCAGCGTCAGCAGCAGATAATTCGCCGAGGCGGGCACGGACCACCTTCCCCGTGCGATCGATGATCACCGTATAGGGCAAGCCACCACTACGGTTGCCATAGCGGACAGCCAATTCCGCCCCAGACTCTTCTCCGAGGAGGTTGAGATAATCAACCTTGAAATTGGTTACGAAGCTCAGCACCTCGGCGAGCTGATCGATGGCGACTCCCACTACCATCAGCCCTTGGGCGTGGTAGGTATGGTGGAGGTTCACAAAACCTGGGATCTCTTTCCGGCATGGGGGGCACCAGGGAGCCCAAAAGTTGAGCAGCACCACACGCCCTAGCCACTCGTTACTGTCATGTCTCTGTCCTGACACATCGAGCAGGCTGAAACCAGTCCCCTGTCCCAATACCGGTAGGTCCGAAGTCGAGACTCCGCCATTTATGTAACCGAAAAAGGTCATCCCCAGCCCGGCACTGACCACAACCACTGCTAGTACCATGAGGAACCGCCGAATCTTGGTCATGCCTCCTTCTCTGGAGTAACGCTTTCCGCAATCCAATCTAGGTAGGCGGGCAATCCCTGATGTATGGGTAAGGCAAGTATCTCAGGGACCTTATAGGGATGAAGCTCAGTAATGGCGCTCTCCAGTGCCGAATACACTGAGGCGTGTGTTTTAATCACCAACATACATTCCGTGGCAGTCTCTATCATTTCATGCCAACGGTAGATCGATCTCATATTGGGTAAGATATTGACACAAGCGGCCAAACCCCGATTTACCATGGCAGCGGCTAAAATTCCGGCAGAGTCAGTGTCTGGGCAGGTGCATAACACAATCAAACTCGACATGGTTGTTTTATCCTTTTTACCTCAGTGATTATCGCCGAGCCAAGTATTTACCGCCTGTAGATCTGGGTCGTCAAGTTGGCCTGCCGCCTGTTTCAGGCGCAGGGTATTCAGGGTGTAATCGTAACGGGCCTGGGAGTAGTCGCGTTCTGCAGTAAAGAGCAGACGATTGGCGTTGAGTACATCTACGATAGTACGGGTACCTACCTGATAACCCGCCTCGGTGGCCTGGAGGGCGCTTTGATTGGAGATAACCGCCTGATTGAGCGCCTTAACCCGAGAAATTCCAGCGATCACCCCTAGATAGGCCTTTCGAGCAGCGAGCACCGTGGCCCGTTGTCCTTGTTCCAGTAGATCGCGAGCACGGCCGTAATCGGCCGCCGCTTGGCGCACCCGAGAATCGACCAACCCGCCTTGATAAAGAGGGATGGAGAGCTGCAATCCGATGGCAGAGCTGTCTGTATCGGTAGTACCTGCGACACTGCCGCCTCCACCGATAGTCTGAAGTCTGAAATTACCTACGGCATCAAGCCGTGGATAATGACCGGAACGCTGTATCTCTACTTGTTTCTGCGCAGTCTCCGTTTGAAAGCGGGCGGCTACCAGGGTCAAATTTTGCGCTACAGCGGTGTCGGCCCAACGGTCGGCATCGGTGGGGTCAGGGCTCACCAAGGGGGCTTTCCTACTCAGTGGTGCAAGGTCACCGGGGTGGGTTCCTGTAACTTCCCGGAGTGCCTCCCGAGCGTTGGCAACCTGGTTCTCGGCGGCGATCTCCTGGGCTACGGTCAGGTCGTAGCTCGCCTGGGCCTCGTGGACATCCGTAATGGCGATGAGGCCCACAGCAAAACGTTGTTTACTCTGTTCGAGTTGGCGTGCCACCGCCAACTTTTCGGCCTGAGCCGTCTCTAGGGAGTCCAGGGCGGCGAGGACATCAAAATAACGCTGCGCCACCCGCACCATCAGATCCTGGCGGGCTGCCCCATATTCAGCGTTGGCCTGACTTACCCGGATGTTGGATTGATCCAACGCTATCGAGGTCTCTCGATGGTAGACCGGCTGGGTAATGTTCAACGAAAAATCATGACCGGAAAAACTCAGCGTTCGCCCCGAAGTCGATCCTGCGGGACCTAGTGCAGAGGGATCACCATAGGTGGTTTTCTGGCGGTTGCGATTTAGATCGGCGCCCGCGCTAATGGTGGGCAGAAATCCCGATTTGGCCTGAGGTACCGCCTCCAGAGTGGAATCACGGGCCGCCGCCGCTGCTGCAAGCTGGGGATCACGCTCTAGCGCGAGACGATAGACCGCCATCAGATCTTCGGCCTCGGCTAGCGACGGGATAACTAGGATCGATAGCGCACCGACGACAAACAGTTTCACCGCGAATTCTCTGTGAGGGGCTGCCTGAAACTACGATCACTTTTAAGATCTAATAGGTAGGCATGGCCGGATCGACATCCCGTGCCCAGGCCGCCAGGCCTCCGGTTAGATTGACAATATTGGTAAACCCCATGTGCTCCAGAAAGTAGGCAACCTGATAGCTACGCACACCATGGTGACAAATCACCACCGTCTCTTGGTCACGGTTCATGGTCTGGTAGCTAGTCGGGATTTGGCGCATGGAAAGGAGCCGAGCCCCCTCTAAGTGGCAGACCTGGTATTCCCAGCGCTCACGAACATCCAGCAAAAGAGGGGGAACCTCGGCCCCATCCAGGTATTCCTTGAGCTGGAACGGTGTGAGGTGACGCATAGATTCGGGCAAGCCTTAGAACAAGAAACGCTGCGACGAAGAGGGGTTCACCAAGGGAGGTAGAACGGTCTCGAAAAGGTCTTCGTGGGCATAGGCGTTATCCCCAGTCCGGATGACGAGACGTGCCTCCATCACTGGCGACTCACCAACCACAGCGAACAACCGTCCACCATGCCGCAGACTGTTCAGAAACGCGTTAGGAATTTCAGACACAGATCCGGTAAGGACGATGACATCGTAGGGGGCATGACGGTCCCAGCCGCTTGCAGCGTCGCCTTGTTCCAACGTTACGTTGGTAATTCCCTGGGAAGCCAAACGGCTACTCGCGCTTTCCAGAAAATCGCTATGTAGATCGACGCTATAGACATGTTTGGCAAGACGCGCCAACAGTGCGGTGACAAAACCACTACCGGTTCCTACCTCCAAGACCATGTCTGAGGGCCTCACCGCCAAAGCCTGGAGCATGCGCCCCTCTACGACGGGAAACATCATCGTCTGATCGTGGCCGATCGGTATCTGAATGGCAGAAAAGGCCAGATTGCGGTACTTGGATGGCACAAAGTGTTCACGGGAAACACCTTCCAGCGTGTCCAGCACCTGGGGGTCGAGGACCTCCCAAGGCTGTATCTGTTGTTTCACCATGTTGAAACGAGCACGATCCAGATCAACATTAGGCATCGCCGATACTCCACAGGGTAGTTGCGAAGGTTAAGGGGTTTCTTGAGGCGATGCAAGGCCAGGCCAAGCGAGAAGAGCAGTAAAAACTGATAAGTTTGAATAAATAGCCGTGCCGTGCGCGCTGGATAACTAGCATTACCTCTTTTAAAGTAATTATTTTTATTATTTTGGCCCATTAAGACCCCGCTCGGCTTGCAGTCAGTTGATTAGTAGCTAATCGGTTGTAGGCCGCGCAGGGCTTTAAAGAACCATTATTTCCCCGCCATCAAAATTGTAATCCCACGCTAAACATAAAATTACGACCCGGCAGTGGGTAGGTATTGTATTTGGGAGCGGTATTGCTGCATACCCCGTAATCGTAAAATTGTTTATCTAGAAGGTTATAGACCGCCGCAGTTAGTTCTAGGAAACCTTGGTGGTAGGTGAGTTTCGTATCAATAGTGGTATATGCCGGTATTCGTGCCATAAAGCTGTTACTCTGATCATTGTCGAAATATTTTCTTCCAACGTGGCGAACAGTAGCGGTAGCACGTGTTTGGTGATCGATATCCCAGAGAGTGGTGAGGGCAGTGTTATTGCGAGGTACTAAGGGAACGTCATGGCCGCTCTGAGGCCCATCTCGGAATTGAGCGCGAGCGTAGGTATAGTTGAGTTCCATAAATAGGGTTTGAAACAAAGGGGCGTGGGCAGCGACCTCTAGCCCGTAGCGTCGAGTCCGATCGAGATTGATGTTGCTGAAAGTTTGTGGGTCGTAAGCAATCTCGTCGCGCAAGTTCATGTAATAGAGCGTGGGTGTAATGCGCAGCCCATTTTCTTGTTGGTATTCGAGCCCGAGATTGGTTTGTACTGCCTTTTGGGGCTGCAGTGGCGAGAGAAATGCGAGAAAATTTTCGTCATACTTAAGCAATTCATCCACCGTGGAAAAGCGTACGCTACGCCCAAAGCTACCGGTCAGTGCCCAATTGGGTGTTAGCACTTGGCGTAGACCCAATTCCAACATATGCTCCGTATCACCGTGAGAAAAATCCGGAATATGATTATCAAAGACAGCCCCTGGTGCGGAGGAATTAAAAGTATCTTTTGCTTCAACGCTGACTCGCTGAAGCCGAGCGCCAAAAGTTAAGGCGGTATCTGTTGTTACTCGAGTGGTCTCCTGGGTATAAAACGCGAGGGTCCCTTGTTGTATATCCATGCGATGGATTGGATCTGTGCTCGAAGTTTGGCCGCGATCGGAGGTGTAATCATATTGGTACCAATCCATACCTAGCAGTGCTGTGGCGGAACGACCAAATAGGGTATGACCAAGTGTGATGCGCGGAGTGAAAGACAAAGTCTTCAAATCGGTGTCGAGATATTTGGGGAAGCCGCCCTGTTCATAAAAGGCTTCTTGGTGGCTTGCTCGATAACCAGCATCAAGAAAGATTTCAACGTTGGTACTGATCTGCCGAGTCATACCGAGGGTGAGATAACTCCCGTTCAAGTTGGCGTAATCATTCGGAGTGGAGGTGCCACGCCGATCGTTCTGAAGTTCGTTGATGCCCCTTGGGGCGAGGTTTACAGAACGCGCTCCTGGTAGACGTTGCATTTCGTCGGAGGCCCCGACTTTCAGGTACCACTCTCCTTCTGCCTCATGCCGACGCAGGTCACCCTGGAAATTATTTTGACGCAGGTTGTTGTTGGCGCGGTAGCCATCAGAGTTAGTGGTCGTGGCGGTGAGATCCAAAGAGAATGGGCCATCCGCGTGGGACAGGTTGGCTTCGACCCGGTGGGTATCAGAGTTGCCGACCTCCAGGCGTACCTGTCCGTGCGTGCCAGGAGTATCCCCTCCGGCTCTGGTGATGATATTGATAACACCACCGCTAGCACCGTCACCATAAAGGACGCTACCGCCTCCTCGCGTGATCTCGATGCGTTCCACCATCTCCAGCGGTAGACCAGAGAAATCCACCGACGTTAACTCAATGCCATTGAGGCGCCGGCCATCCAGCAAGATCAAGGTATTTTGGGAATCAGTGACGCCAAAACCACGTAGGCCAATACTGGTCTTGGTAGCCTGAATACCGTAATAGCTTGAGGTGTTTATTCCAGCCTTGAGGGCCAATAGCTCGGGAATAGTTTGGGCAGTGCTATTTCGGATCTCTTCGGCATCAATGATGGTAACTGTCCCGGTGGGGGCATCGAACTGAGAGGGGAGGCGGGTAGCAGCGACCAAAACCACCGGGAGCTTTTCCGCGCTTTCAACTGCCATCGCTGGGGTCGCAAGGGCCAAAGTCCAGACGTAAAAAGGGGAAAGCCAAATAGCCGAGGGAACTGCACGAGACATCGTTCATTCTCCACCGCGCACGCCCGCGCGGATTGATTTTGGGGACAGCGGTGGAGGAGGGGGGAAGATGGATAGAGGGGAGAAGGGACAGGGAGGCGACACGCAACCCGGGACTCCTACCCGGACCGCCCTCCGCAGTACCGCAAGTGGTACCTTTGGGCCGGTCTCCGGGCTTACGACGGACCCCGAAAAAAACAGGGTCAGACCCACCGCCTTCCCGCGTATTGTGCAGTGGCTTGTCGGGTGGGTCTATTCGTCGTCTACCGTTGCGGGGGCAGCGCCGGCATCGTCCCCATAAGGACCTACCGGACTTCCCGTTTAATCCCATCGTGCGCGACACCAGTTGTGTCGGGTAATGGCACGGAAATTAGGCGTAATTATCGCCCAATGTCGGGACACCCAAGGCGGGCGCAATGTACGGGCATCCGCATCACAGTGTCAATGATGCTTAGGCGGCCATCGGCGGGTATTTTGATGGATCGGTTGGATGGTTTACGTCCCCATGCCCCTGGATTCCGATTATCTCCGCGCTCGCTCCGCAAAAAAGACCCTGGCCTCCTCGGAATCTCTGATGATCTGGGCGCGTAATTCATCGAAGGAGGCAAAACGACGCTCCTCGCGAAGCTTACGTAGAAAATCAACCTCTACGTGGCGTCCGTAAAGATCCCCGTTAAAATCGAAGAGGTGGACCTCCAATAAGGCTTGACTACCATCCACCGTGGGACGCATTCCGACATTGGCCACCCCCGGTCGGGGCTCTCCGGGAATGTTGAACATCTCCACGGCATAGACACCAGAAAGCGGCGTCGCGTGGCGGTGTAAAAATAGATTGGCGGTAGGAAAACCAATCAACCGTCCACGCTTGTAACCGTGCGCCACCTTTCCCACCATACGATAGGGCCGCCCTAACAACTTTTCGGCACTGTCCAGGTCTCCTCGGGTAAGGGCCTCACGTACGCGGGTACTGCTCACCCGCGTGTGGTCAACACAAAAGGTGTGCAGGTTGACCACGGGAAATCCATAGGCTCCCCCCATATTCTGAAGCATGGCAAAGTCGCCGCGTCGCTTGCTTCCAAAACGAAAGTCGTCGCCAATTACCAGATAACGCACCCCCAATCCCACTACCAGCACTTGCTTAATAAACTCCTCAGGGGCCATCTTGGCCATCTTTTTATCAAAATGCAGGCACAGTAAGCGGTCTACGGAATAACGACTGAGGATCTCTACCTTTTCTCGAAATCGCGTGAGGCGCGGCGGGGCACGATCCGGAGCAAAGTATTCCTGGGGGTGCGGTTCAAAGGTCACCACCGTCAGCGGAACCCCATACGAGCGCGAGTGCGTAGCCAATTGGCCTAGAACTTGCTGATGCCCTAGATGTACACCATCGAAATTGCCGATGGTCGCCACGCAATCGCGATGTTTGGGGCGGAGATTGTGGATGCCACGGATGAGTTCCATGCGTTTTATTCCGCTACCGGTTGCTCTACCGCCAATGGTGGGGCCGTGAGATGGCTACGCCCCACCAATACCCCACGAACACTAACCCCGCTAGCCGCCAAAACAGCAAAATAGGCGCTGCCCCCCACGGTAATCCACAGTATTAGATTCAATGCCCGTGTTCCTACCCCCCAACTAATCCAAGACGCCAGATCCCCTGCACCCCGCCACAGTATCACTCCTAAAACTAGATTGGCCAACATAATCCGCGCAAAGAAATTACGCCAACCGGGTAGCGGATGATAGACCCCAGCTCGACGTAGATTACGATAGAGTAATCCGGCATTCAGATAGGCAGAAAGAGTAGTGGCCAACGCCAATCCAGCATGAGCAAGGGGGAAGACCAGGATCACGTTGAAGACCATATTGAAAAGCATGGCGGTGATTCCAATTCGTACCGGGGTGCGAGTATCTTGGCGAGAATAAAAACCAGGCACCAAAACTTTGATGAGAATGAAAGCCGGTAGCCCCAAGGAAAAGGCCATTAGGCTCCGCGTCGCCATCAGGGTATCAGTGGTCCCAAATTCTCCATACTGGAATAAAGTCGCAAGCAGGGGACCGCCTAATAGGGCAAGCCCCAATCCCGCCGGGATGCCGATCAACATAACTAATCGGAGCGCCCAATCCAGGGTGCGGATAAACCCCTCAGCGTCGCGCGCGGCATTGTCCGTGGAAAGTTTTGGCAGAATGACCGTAGCAATAGCAATACCGAATACCCCCAATGGGAATTCCAATAATCGATCCGAGTAATAAAGCCAAGAGACGCTTCCCGTCACCAGAAAGGAGGCGATTAAGGTATCAAACAATAGATTGACCTGAGCCACCGAGGAACCAAATAGCGTCGGCCCCATGAGTCTGAGGATGCGTCGTACCGCAGCATCTTGGAAATTGGGGCGGGGGGGCGCAAGCAGCCCCAGGCGGAAGACAGGCGGGAGTTGCACCGCGAGTTGGAGCGCCCCACCCAGCGTTACTCCCCAAGCAAGCCCCGTCACCGGATGTTCCAGGTGAGGGGCAAACACAAGGGCGCCGGCAATCATCGCCAGATTAAGAAATACTGGAGTAAAAGCGGGCATCCCGAACCGACCATAGGTGTTGAGTACCCCCCCGGCCAACGCTGCCAACGAGATGAAGGCCAAATACGGGAAAGTGATACGTAGCATCTCAACGGTAAGCCCATAACGTACCGGTTCGCTGGTAAAACCTGGGGCGAATAGCCACACCAACAGCGGTGCAGCGAGGATGCCGAGGATCGTCACACCGATAACCACCACCCCCAAGGCCCCAGCGGCGTGCCCTACCAGGGCGCGCACCTCGTCGTGGCTGTGCAGGGTTTTATGCTCGGAGAGAACTGGCACAAAAGCCTGGGAGAATGACCCCTCGGCAAACATTCGGCGTAGAAAGTTGGGGATGCGGAAGGCAACGAAAAAGGCATCAGCTCCGTTGCTCGCCCCAAAATAGCGGGCAACCACCATGTCTCGAAGAAAACCCAGTATCCGTGAGATCAGCGTCATGCCACCAACGGTAAAGGTGGACTGGAGAAGTCGTTTGCTCATATAGTAAAAACAGTTAGTTCCCTTGAGGGATGGGGGGGATGAAATGGTGTGTGTAGCGGGTGTGACCCTCACCGCCACCGGGTCAAACCAAAGTGCAAGGCAAGCCTTGCATGCTGACCCCCTGACGGCGTTAAATCCTTCGATGGGAGTGAGGGTGAGCGGTTACCGTGGTGGTGACAAAAGGGTTTGCTGTAACTCGGTGAGTAGGCCCCGGGCTGCGGCATCCACGATGTCCAATACGTGCTCAAAACCATCCTGCGCCCCGTAATAGGGGTCAGGAACCTCGTCAACGGGGAGATGAGGCGCAAATTCTAGGAAGAGTCTGATCTTGTGGCCGCATTGAGGTGGCGCGGCCTGATGGAGCGCGTCGTAGTTGTCTCGATCCATCGCCAATAGGTAGTGATAGTATTCAAAGTCTTTGGGAACTACGCGTCGTGCCCGGAGTGCATTGAGGTCGACACCGCGACGTGCTGCGGCCTCGCGACTGCGTCGATCCGGTGCTTCACCCACATGGTAGGCGTGTGTACCGGCAGAATCGATCTCAAACCGGTGCTCAAGGTGGTGCTCTCGCACCAGTCGGGTGAATACTCCCTCCGCAGTAGGGGAACGACAGATGTTACCCATACAAACGAAAAGTATTTTGATCTTTTCCATACTGATGATTCTTCTATCTATCGTGGGGGATGCAGGTAGTCATGGTCACGCCGGGTCGCGCTAGTCTATTCGATTTCCGGCTATCCACAAGGTTGCCTTTCTGTATCAGTCGCGTAAAGACTCCCTAAGCGTTGGGAGAACGGCAGATGCTACCCATGCAGAAGAAAAGAATCTTCATTTTTTTGATAGCGGTGATTTTGCTGTCCATTGTGGAGGGGACGTTTTTGAGGCTTATTTTGCCACCGTGCGTAGCATCGAATTCGGGACAAGATCAGACCGCCTCGTTATCGGTAGCAAATAAATCCGAAACGAACCAATCTGTTGAAAACCAATTGGTACCAAACCAATCTTTGGCAAATATCGACAGTCTCCGAATTCTGGGAGACCAGTTAGACCACCTTCGTGAGATGAATACTCGCCTGGTCGATTATGTTCGTACCTTGCGTCCTACCGCCCCTGGCGAGATTTTGGTAGAGCAGGTCCGTCATGCCCGTTACTGGGTTGCTATCTACCTTGCCACTGCGGACGAAGATGCCAAACAACGCCTAACCGAGGCATTGACGCGAGTGGGATATACGGTAACTCCAGGAGATGCCTTGCATCTGCGCCCTATTGATTCGGAACAGCGTGCTAAAGTCTTCTATTTCCACGACGATGCCTTTGGGGCCGCTGATGAATTAGCCAAGCTTATGGGGCGATTGACGGGAGAAGCTTTTGATATACGCCGAGGCAGCGGGTTATCTCTGCCCTCTGAACAGCAACGTTGGACTTTTGTCGTCTCTGCTACGCAAGTCTTTCCCAAGAATTGAGACAATTTTTACCAGTGGTATGGCGTTAGAGCGATGATTGGGTCACGGTAACCATTCACCTCCTCCCGCCGGGAGAGAAGCAACGGTTACGTTAGTAGCAACTATTTCAAATGAAAACCGTATCCTGAGGCAAAATATGAAATTATTTTTTGGAATACTCACCTTGCTTGGGGCTCTTTTTATTTCCAGCATTGCTGCTTATTTCAGTATCATTGGTCTTGCGGCGATTTTCGCTGCAACTTTTACCCCGGTGGTGGTCATGACGGGAGTATTGGAGGGAGGGAAAATAATTGCTGCGGCATGGCTACATGCCAACTGGAAAAACCGAGATGTCAGTTGGCTGCATAAGTTATATCTCATCATGGCGGTACTCGTGCTCATGGTGGTGACCGCAGTAGGCATCTACGGTTTTCTCAGTAAGGGGCATTTTGAACAAAAGGCCCCATTGGCGGGTATCAACCTTCAAATTGCTCAGCATGAGCAGTCTGTTGCGCAGATTGAACGAGAAAATTCTCGACTTCAGGCGAAAACCGATCAGTTCGACAAAATCATTGATGCCTATCTCAGAAACAATAAAGTGACTCTGAGCATCAAGACAAAAAAGGAACAAGATCCTGATCGCAACGAAATTCAGAAACAGATCACAGCCAATAAAAACGAAATTACTCGGTTGAACAAAGAGTTGTTGTCGTTGCGCTTACAGACTAGTGAGGTTGAGGCAAGTCTGGGGCCGGTTAAATATGTTGCCGCCTTGTTTGGTTGGCAGGATACGAGCTATGCAATACGGATGCTAATTTTGCTGTTGATGTTCTCCTTCGATCCGTTGGCGATTGTGCTCATCCTTTCTTCTTCTATTTCTCTGGGTGAATACTTTACCGCAAGCGGTAATAGTAAAAGAAGCATTACTACCTCGTCAGCGTTGGTGCCGCTATCGTCGGTAGCGGAATAGGTAACGTTCGATCGACAGAGGCGGCTCTGTGTTTTTAATTCTGTGGCAATATTAACAAATAACCTAAGTTGCCACCTACTTGCCCCCCTCCCCAGTCCTCCCCGTAAACGGGGAGGGAGTAGGCCGCAGACCTCCCCCCGTTTACGGGGGGATTGAGGGGGGACGATTGGATGCGATCCCGAATTTTGAATAGGTGGCAACTTGGGTTAACAAATATCTAGAGATACCCTTCTCTGGTTAGTGGCCTGAATTGACAAAAGGAGAGCGTGCAATGGCAAGGCATAGCTTGCGGCGTAGATTACTAGAATTGGCTTTTTGGTTGGGATGCGGGAGTTTTTGCGTAGGAGAGTTCGTCTTCGCCGGGGCTCGTGACCCAATGGAGCCACGGGGCGGCACCTTCGTACCTCCTCCTATTGAAGAACCTGCCCCCTGGAAGGAGCAAACAACCGATTTGCCTCCATTTCCACAGGATGAGGATTTGGTGGAGCTGCCCTTGGATCGATCCGATTATCGTTGCTTAATAGATAGTCGGACGCTGATCGTAGGAAAAGATCAGGCGGTGCGTTATACCGCAGTGTTGGTATCCGCAAGTGGGGCGCGCTCAATTTTTTTCGAGGCGTTGCGTTGTGACAATGGAGAATACAAGACAGAGGCCTATGGCCGCTCTGGGTCTTTCCAGAAGGCATCTGCCCCGCTCTGGCGGCGTATTGATGATATTTCTACTGGTTCCTCGCGACAATTTCGACTGGAACTGCGCGCGACATTGTGTGACGAGACGCATCGTCCACTAACTCCAACGGATATGATGAAACGCTTAAAGTATCCACCGCCAAGTGGTATCTCCATGCTAGGGCGTTAAACAAAATCAGAGCGTTGGCGTTAGTAAATTCTCTAGGCAACTGATTTAGAACATGATGTTTTATGCAAAACCGCGTAGGTTATGCCGCTGTTGGATTGTTTGTGGTACTACTTGGACTTGCCGCTGTGGCGGTGGCCCTATGGTTAGCGGTAGGAACTTCGAATAAGGTTTACGACACCTATTTAGCCTATATGTCCGAATCAGTTTCTGGTCTCAATCCTGAGGCCCCGGTGAAATACCGTGGAGTGGATATCGGGCGGGTGGTGGGTATTTCTCTAGTCCCCAATAATCCTGAAGAGGTAGAATTGCGTCTTTCGCTGGAGCGGGGCGCGCCCATTCGACGTGATACCGTCGCGGTCCTCAAAACCCAGGGGCTTACCGGTATCGCCTACGTAGAATTAACCGGGGGGAGTCGTAACGCCGAACCGTTAATATCCAAAAAGGGCCATCCCGCAGTGATCCTCACTGCGCCTTCTCTCTTGGAACGATTGGACATTGCGGTTACTACGGTCCTAGGCAAGATTGAAGCCCTCTCGGGGAACTTCGCCGAGATCCTTGCGCCAGAGAATCGGGCTGCACTCGCCAAAATTCTGGCCAATCTCGATACCATCACCAGCGCTGTAGCTCAGCGCACCGGGAGCATTGATCAAACACTGGCCAATGCCAGTATCTCCGTGGATAACATTGCTATGGCTAGTAACTCTCTCGTGCCATTACTAGATTCTTTGCATCGTGGCGCCAACACCATCGAATTGGCTGCGCATAATCTGGCTCGAGCGGGCGATGGGGCAAGTTCCGCAGTCCAAGATGGGCGCCGCAGCCTTACTCGCTTTAGTCAGGAAACTTTGCCGGAGGTTACTGCCCTGGCAACTGAATTGCGCGACCTGGTCGCGGCTCTAAAACGGTTCACCGAACAATTGCAACGTGACCCTAATTCTTTAGTCTTCGGTCGTCGCGACCGACGTTTAGGGCCTGGAGAATAGCTAGAGATTATGGGCAACGGCAAGAAGTGGCAACGTTTATATTGTTTTGTTCTTGAGCCAAAAGTTTGGGCAATTGGAATCGTATAAACCGTTCAGTAACGAACCTATGTTAATTATCCCTCGGTGTGCGGATCTTCCTATTGGGGAGATGTTCTACCAGTGAATTCTTCATCCGCTATAACCTTTTGGCTAACCCACTCCAATCAGAGTGCCTTACTCCAAAGGCAGGTAAATCCTCTTTCGTTTACTAATACCACTAACGGTTGCCAGAAGATTCAAGTTGATGCAACGCATAGTTATCAGCCGATGGAGGGGTTTGGTTTCTCCCTGACCGGCGGCAGCGCTTATCTAATCAACCAGCTTACGTCATGGGAGCGAGATAGACTCCTGAGAGAAACTTTCTCAAGCGAAAATGATGGAATTGGTGTGAGTTATCTGCGGGTTAGTATTGGCGCATCGGATTTGAGCGCAACGACTTTTTCCTATGACGATATGCCGATCGGCCAAACCGATCCGGGGCTAATTCATTTCGATTTAAACGCTGGCGACCTTGACCTTATTCCGGTGCTTCGTGAGATCATTGCAATTAATCCCCAGATCAAAATTATGGGGACACCGTGGTCCGCCCCCCCCTGGATGAAGGATAACAACAGTTTTGTGGGGGGAAGCCTACGCTCAGAATATTATCAGGTGTACGCCGATTATTTTGTTAGATATCTTCGAGCGATGCGGGATAATGGTATTTATATTCATGCCCTCACCCTGCAGAATGAACCGCTGAACAAGAAAAATGATCCGAGTATGGTAATGAAATCGGCGGAGCAGGCCGACTTTATTAAGAATTATCTGGGGCCAGCTTTGTGGAATGCTGGCCTCCAGGAGGTTGAATTATTTTGCTGGGATCACAACTGCGACGAAAAGCGCTACCCCATCGAAGTTCTTAATATTCTCGATGAGAGTAACGCGCTTAATTATCTCGCCGGAGTGGCTTGGCATCTCTATGCCGGTGATGCCAGCTCGATATCCGATGTTCATTATCTGTACCCAGAAATGAAGATGGCTTTTACTGAGCAATGGGTGGGGCGCGACGGAAATTTTGCTGGCGATTTAATCTGGCATATGAAAAATGTCATGGTCGGTACGATCAGGAACTGGAGCCGTGTCGTACTCGAATGGAATCTTGCGTCTGATCCCGTTTGTCGTCCGCATACGCGCGGAGGAGAGCCTAATTGTGTTGGTGCATTGACGATTGATGTCGATGGTGAAGAGAAGGTGCGACGCAATGTCTCGTATTATGTCATTGCCCACGCCGCCAAGTTTGTCTGTCCCGGTTCGGTCAGGATATCCTCTACCTCGATAGACTCCCTGCCTAATGTGGCGTTTAAGACACCAACGGGTGGCATCGTGTTGATTGTGCTCAACGCGACTGGCGACCAGCAAACCTTTGGGATTCAATTTGATGAAAGAGTAGCTACGACTACACTGGCGGGAGGAAGCGTGGGGACCTATGTCTGGTAACAATCCTAACGTAACCATTCACTCCCAACGGCGTATGAATCAACCATTGAGTAAGTGGGACCCGAGGCCCTTTCCATAGCTGGCGATGCACCACGTGTCCTAATCTGGGGCACTCCCTGCCGCCACCTAGTGATAGGATTGTTTCCAGAAATCGCTTAAATTGTTAGTAGCCATTGAATAACCGTGGACAATGTCTGCTGATGGCAGTTCTTCACGTAGCATGACGAGGTGATGTTGTGGAAGACATAGGGACCATCGCCCTCACCATGGGGGCATCCTGGGCGAGCGGGATCAACCTGTACGCAACGCTGCTGGTGCTGGGTTATTTGCACCACTCGGGTAGTAACATCCTGCCACCGGATCTACTGATTGTTGCCAATCCTCTGGTAATGTCTGCGGCAGGGGTCATGTATATGGTGGAATTCTTTGCCGACAAGATCCCTGGTGTAGATACGGTGTGGGATACCCTTCATACCTTCGTGCGCATCCCGGCGGGAGCGGCACTGGCGGCGGGAGCAGTGGGGGACGGTGGATTGGCTGCACAGTTTGCGATGGTTCTTGTGGGGGGCGGTCTGGCGAGTGCTACCCACGCTACCAAAACTGGAACTCGGGTTCTTATCAATACCTCACCTGAACCTTTTACCAACTGGACTGCATCCGTAACCGAAGATGCAATGGTAGTGGGAGGATTGTGGACCGCTCTACACCATCCTGTGTTGTTTTTGGGACTGTTGATAGTCTTTTTGGTGGCGTTGATCTGGGTTTTACCGCGTCTGTGGCGGGCCTTGCTGCGGATCTTTGCTACCTTGGGACGCTGGCTGGGCTTAACTAAATCATCGTCGCCACCGCCATCAAAGTCGGAACTCTAGCGTAATCTGAATCGTTACCTGGCAAGCTATAGGGCACCATTCCGACGTTACTCTGCCGAAATGATATAGCTAGCAATTCGAGTTAACGTACAGGCGTTATTAAGAACTCTGAAGACCAGTCGATTGTATTATCTATCAGGAGATCCAGATCATGTTGCACAAAATATTGGCGGTTTTTGCCTTGATCAGTGTACTGTTCTTTTCGGTGGGAGCAGCAGGCGCAGCCGATAAATTTTTTACGCCGCAACCTCAAGGCACCCCATCCGGGACAACCTCGGGTGGTCGTTTAGCAACACCGCAGGGATCTACTGACCCGCAAAAGAAAGACGAGGCCGTTAAAAATCGCACCAACAACAATCCTTCCTCCTCCCGAAGACCTGCAACGAATGTGGGCGGAAGTACCATTGGTCCAGGAACCTAACCTGGAACAGGTAGTAAAATAGCAATCGTTCATTCCCTCTCCTCACGAGAGAGGAAGGCGATTATGTAATAATGAACCGCAATGATCGTTTTGTCAAATTCTGGGGTGTCTGTTAGATTTTCCCAGAAATGATGCTGACCAAACGTATGATTGTCTTTCTTGTTTCTGACTATCGCTAGTAACAAATCCTCTGAAGAGTCTCTCAATGGCCGGAAAAACCCTCTACGACAAAATCTGGGACGCCCATGTAGTGCGTACCGAATCCGATGGCACCACCCTCCTCTATATCGACCGTCATCTCATTCACGAGGTGACTTCACCGCAGGCATTTGAGGGCCTGCGCCTTGCAGGGCGTCGGCCGTGGCGGGTGGAAACAAGTCTGGCTGTGGCGGACCACAATGTCCCCACTACCGACCGCAGCGTAGGTATTGCCGACCCCGTCTCTCGACTTCAGGTAGAAACCCTAGCCGAGAATTGTGCCCATTTCGGCATCACCGAGTTTCGTATGGACGACCCACGCCAAGGCGTTGTCCATGTAGTAGGCCCGGAACAAGGGTCAATTCTACCGGGAATGACGGTGGTATGCGGAGATTCTCATACAGCCACCCATGGGGCCTGTGGCGCGCTTGCTTTCGGTATTGGTACCTCGGAGGTAGAGCATGTCCTGGCTACCCAGTCGCTTGCCCAGAAGAAATCAAAAAATCTGCGCGTTCAAGTTAACGGAAAATTACCCGCTGGTGTTACGGCAAAAGATCTCATCCTCGCCGTAATTGGGCGTATTGGTACGGCCGGTGGTACCGGTTACGCCATGGAATTCGCTGGTCCCGCTATTGAGGATCTATCCATGGAAGGGCGCATGACGGTGTGCAATATGGCCATTGAGGCCGGGGCACGAGCTGGATTAGTGGCGGTAGACGATAAGACTGTCGAATATTTTAATGGTCCAGGTATCCATCGACCCTACGCCCCACGCGGAGATATACAAGAGCGTGCCGTGGCCGCCTGGCGTGAATTACGCTCTGATTCCGATGCAGTATTCGATAGAGTGGAGATAATAGATGCAGCTACTCTGAGCCCACAAGTAACTTGGGGGACCTCGCCGGAAATGGTAGTTGCCGTAGAGGGGCAAGTTCCCGACCCTGCCGCCGAATCCGATCCAATCAAGCGTGCGGGTCTAGAACGGGCACTTGCCTATATGGGGCTGGCCGCTAATACCCCCATCTGTGATATCTCCGTGGACAAGATTTTTATCGGCTCCTGCACCAATGGACGTATTGAGGATCTACGTGCTGCTGCCGCTGTGATCCGTGAACAAAAGGTGGCCGCGACGGTCAAATTGGCCTTGGTGGTACCGGGTTCGGGATTGGTGAAAGCCCAAGCAGAGGCCGAGGGATTGGATGTAATTTTCCGCTCTGCTGGTTTTGAATGGCGCGCGCCGGGCTGTTCGATGTGTTTGGCAATGAATGCAGACCGATTGGAGCCAGGAGAGCGTTGTGCCTCCACCTCCAATCGTAATTTTGAGGGGCGCCAGGGTCCCGGTGGACGTACTCACCTAGTGAGTCCGGCCATGGCCGCCGCTGCCGCAATTGCTGGACATTTCGTGGATGTTCGAAAGATGTAATGGTAGCGTTAGATAATTCAACTTGCTGCCTATCCGTCATTCCGTTGCTCTCTACCGGAATGACGGTCCGGAAGTTTGCTAGGTAGCAATTTGAGTTAACGTAAGAAAGCGAAAAAACGAGGATAAAACCAAAGATGCAACCATTTACGACCCTTGACGGCCTCGTGGTACCGCTCGACCGCGCCAACGTGGATACCGACGCCATCATCCCCAAGCAGTTCTTGAAATCAATCCGGCGTACCGGATTTGGGCCTTACCTTTTTGATGAATGGCGCTATCTAGATCACGGCGAACCGGATATGGACTGTACCTCTCGTCCGCGTAATCCTGATTTCGTCCTCAACCAGCCCCACTACCAAGGCGCGCAGGTACTCTTGGCGCGGGCCAATTTCGGTTGTGGATCAAGTCGCGAGCATGCCCCCTGGGCCATCGCCGATTACGGTTTGCGTGCCCTAATCGCCCCATCCTTTGCTGATATTTTCTACAATAACTGTTTCAAAAACGGTTTGTTGCCGATTATTTTGACCGAAGAAATCGTGGATCGATTATTCTGTGAGCTAGCAAAAACAATTGGAGGCTATCGGTTGCAGATCGATCTTACGACCCAAACGATTACCGCGCCGGGGTGGGGGACGATTTCCTTTTCTATTGACCCACATCGTCGTCATTGTTTGTTGCACGGTCTCGATGATATCGAATTAACGTTGCAGCACGCCAAAGTCATTCGTGCCTACGAGGCCCGTCGGCGGTTAGAGGCGCCGTGGTTGTTTTCCTAAGCCAGAACGTAAGAAACGCCATCAAAAGATTTTTAATCTTAAAGGGTAACGCATGACTTGCAAGATTCTTGTACTGCCGGGTGACGGTATTGGTGTTGAGATCATGGCTGAGGCCGTGAAGATTATCGAGGTACTACGTGCGGAATTTGGTTTTAGCGTAGAGATCGAGACCGCCTTGGTGGGCGGGGCGGCAATTGATGCTACCGGTCACCCTCTCCCGGAAGAGACCCTACGTCTCGCTAAGAATTCCGATGCGGTTTTATTAGGTGCGGTGGGTGGCCCTAAATGGGAACCATTACCCTACGCCGTTCGTCCCGAACGTGGTTTGCTTGGTCTACGGGCTGAATTGGGATTGTTTGCTAATCTCCGACCGGCCATTTTGTATCCTCAACTCGCGGCAGCGTCTACCCTGCGTCCTGAGGTAGTGGCAGGGCTCGACATTATGATTGTGCGCGAGCTAACTGGTGGTCTTTATTTTGGGCAGCCACGCGGCGTGCGCACTTTAGAGAGTGGTGAACGCCAAGGCTTCAATACCCTGGTCTATAGTGAATCCGAGATTGAACGTATTGGTCGGGTTGCTTTTGAGATTGCTCGTAAGCGTGGACGGAAGGTCTGCTCGGTGGACAAGGCCAATGTATTGGAGTGTACCGAATTCTGGCGCGAGATTATGATCCGGACGCATCAGAATTACCCAGACGTGGCACTGACCCATATGTATGTGGACAATGCAGCAATGCAGTTGGTGCGCAATCCTCGCCAGTTCGATGTAATGGTTACCGAAAATATGTTCGGTGACATTCTCTCGGACGCCGCTGCCATGCTCACTGGTTCGATTGGAATGCTGCCCTCGGCCTCTTTGGATGCCCACGGCAAGGGTATGTACGAACCCATTCACGGCTCCGCACCAGATATTGCAGGGAAAGGTATTGCCAATCCCCTTGCTACCCTCCTGTCGGTGGCCATGATGTTGCGTTATACCCTAAATCTTCCTGATTTGGCCACGCGTTTGGAGGGAGCGGTGGGGGCAGTATTGGATGCTGGATTGCGTACTGGTGATATTTATACCGAAGGTTGCCGGCGGGTAGGTACTGGAGAAATGGGCGATGCCATGGTGGCTGCTTTACGGGGTGTAGCCGTGGGTTAAGTTTTTGGCTACCACAAAGTTACGGTAACCCAACTTGCTACCTATGGATCAATTCAACTGTCATTCCGGCAGGGATTGTCTGCCGGAATGGCGAATAGATGGCAACTTCGGTAAACGATTATGGTCCGCTACTGATCGCCCCTATGATCATCGATCGCTATATTGCCCGAGAAATCACTCATACCCTGCTTGCCGTATTTGGCATCCTCATGGTGATTCTGATTAGTCACCAATTTGTCCGCTACCTAGCTGATGCCGCAGCGGGAGAGGTTCCTGGGGATATGCTTTTGGTGTTGATTGGACTCAAGGCGATTAGTTTTGCGGGGTTAGTGCTGCCGCTCTCCTTATTCCTATCAGTAATTATCGGATTGGGTCGATTCTACCGAGATAGCGAGATGGTGGTAATGGCCGCTTGTGGTATTGGTCCGTTGCAAATCCTGAAAAGCGTGATGCGTACTGCGGTTATGGTGGGGATAGTTTTGGCGGTCCTCTCTCTGTATTTCAATCCCTGGGCGGCAGAGCAAAAATCACGGTTTTTGGATCAGGCTCGAGCCAAACCCGAGTTGTCTGGGATCACCTCTGGTCGTTTTCAAGAATCGAACCGAGGGGAGACTGTCTACTTCGCGGAACGTTTGAATCCAGACGGCGCCTTGGAAAACGTTTTTATCCAGTATCGCCGATCTGGAGGGATTAGTGGCATTTTAGCTGCGGCTCGTGGCCATCAAGAGGTAGACCCTCATAGCGGAAATCGATATTTGGTTTTAGTCGATGGTCACCGTTACGAGGAACCCGCAGAGGGAAATGAATTTCGTACGATGAGTTATGGACGACACGGGGTTGCTATTCCGTCGCCGCATGTTGAGACGGGAGGGCGTAAACGTGAGGCGATGCCTACCTTTCAATTGCTTACCTCGAATTTACGAGAAGATCGGGCGGAGCTCCAGTGGCGTTGGTCGTTGCCACTTTCCGCCATTTTGTTTGCGGCCCTTGGTGTCCCTCTTAGTCACAGTACCCCACGCGAAGGACGTTACGGGAAATTGTTCACCGGGATCTTAGTCTATCTCGTATTCAGCAATCTATTGAGTGTCGCACGTAATTGGATGGATCGCGGGACTGTTCCCGTCGAATTGGGGTTATGGTGGGTCCATGGATTGCTACTAATCCTGGTGATGGTTATGATGGTGGGGGCAAAGGGATTGCGAACCTTACGGGAACGGTTACATCCCCGAAAGATTTTCTCACCTACCGCTTCTTGAGACGTTCAACGTTTTTGAAACATTCGGACTTGTTCCTTACGACCGTTCTAATTCCGCGATGATGCGATTTATTCCGCGCTGCATCCTACGCGGTGCTGCGCTATATAACCAAACTGACCGCGAAAATCAAATAACTTGAATAGATTATCCCGGCTATCTCATAAATTTATCAGCTTTCTACGTCTGCCACGTTTTGAACAGATATGGTTATTCCCGGTTTGGTGTTTGTTGGGATTGAGTCGCCTGGTGATTCTGACCGTTCAATTTCCTCGCTTGGCGACATGCCTGGGTGTCCATTTTGGTAATCAATCTGTAATACCGATATTGTCTACTAGCCAACAGATTCGGGCATTTCACATCGGCCGAGTGGTACGGTTGACTGCTGGCTATACCCCTTGGGAATCTAATTGCTTCCCTCAGGCAGTAACTGCCCGTTTATTGCTTGGTTTGTATCGGATTCCCTATGCCTTGTTTTTCGGGGTGGCAAAAAATGGAGAGAGTGAAATGGAGGCCCATGCCTGGGTAGCGGCAGGTCCGGTGCGAGTGACCGGTAGTGATGGTTTTTCAGGATTTACCGTGGTCGGGGTATTTGTCTCAAGAGGATCGATCGATGTTAGTGAAAAATTCTGAGTAGAATTAAACTGTTGTCGGGTAATGCCGGTCCCGCTGAACCAAGATCTGACTAATCTCGAATCAAGCAACTCTACTTAGGCTGTTATCCATGGGGCGTTATTTTCCAACAACCTGCCAACCCGCCTCAATGGCGTCTACGGATAAATTAGCACCACAATTCCATTCAATGAAATACTCACATAGCTTTCATAAACTCAGCACGTAGGTCGACTGCGCGTTTTTTGAAAAGCACAACACTTTGAAACATAAACGATTCGCGGAAAATCATGTTGGGCTTCCTTCGTTAGCTCAACCTACGCGCTGTCCGCAGCAAATCAATGTCCACCTCTACCTCTGGTGAGATAGCAAAGGCTTCAGTTTTTTGATTGCTGGATGTGCCTGTGGCCCAGGTCACAGGACTATATTACCGTTCATTCAGATAGCCGTTGTCAAACGATCGTTGGTACCTGGGTGATTACAATTTAATTTACAAAAATTATCGCCGTTGGTTCGTTAGCACACAGATAACTTCGCGTTGGCCAGCTAAGCTTGTATTGGTTTTACTAGTAGTTGTTGTCACAGGAAGGGGAAAGTTATGAAACGTAACCTAATATTCAAGGTAATGACTCGTAGTGCGTCCGCGGCGCTCGCCGTTTTCAGTTTGATTCTGGTAGGTTCAGCACAGGCCGCGACTAGTTCCGGGAGCCTGGTCGTCACCGCCACCATCGACGCGTCCTGCACGGTTTCCGCGAGTCCAATGGCGTTCGGTACCGTAGTCCCGGGTACCGTCAAGGACACCACATCCACAGTAACATCAAATTGCACCAACGGTACCACCTATACCGTTGATATTGGTGATGGGCTCAACCACGGCGCGACCATCGGCTCAGGCGGCGAATATCGTCGCCAGATGGCTTCAGGTGCTAATTTGCTACGGTATGTGATTGCAAGTGACGCTACCTATGCAACCCATATCAACGCCACTTCACTCATCTCATACAACAACCTTTTGACATCCACAATAGGCGACAGTACCGATCAGACAACCATGATTTATGGTCGCGTGATTGGTGCCGAATCTGCGTCTAAAGCGGCCGGTAGCTATTTAGATACCGTGGTCGTTACGATCTCCTTCTTATGAGGTTCGAGATTCGTATCTCGTTTAAGCCTCAACCGCTTTTTTCCCTCATCGTTCCCACGCTCAGTGTGGGAACGATTAACCGGATAGCCATATCGTAAACCCAAGTTGCCACCTACTTGCCCCCCCCCCCCCCCCCCCCCCCCCACGGGGGGGGGGGGGGGGGCAAACCCCCCCCCCCTTCCTGGGGGGGGGGGGGGGGGGGGGGGGGGGGGGGCCGCGCGTTTTTTTAGTGGGGGAATTGGTGTTATATAGTTTTTTTTAGAAAAATTAAAAATAAAAAAAAACAAAAAAAAAGAAATAAACCCAAAAAAAAATACATTTTATTCCCGCCAAAAGGCCCCCCCAAAAAAAAAAAAAAACCCCCCCCCCCACGAAAAACCCCCGGCCCGTTTAGAAATGGGGATCCCCTCTGTCCCGGTTGGCCTTTCAGCCGGGAACCAAAAATAAACCAGAAAAAAACCCGCCACGAAAATTAATAGGGAATCG
>CAUYTY010000056.1 GCA_963575655.1 Gammaproteobacteria bacterium
AATAATAGATTATTTTTACTTGCTTGTCCCCTAACCAACGCGCAGGTTAGTATATCAAAGGTTAATTCCAGCCCCTGCTGATCCGCCCGCACGGTAAAAAGATTGGCAATGTTGTCGAAGAAATCTCTCAGCGCAAAAACCGCAGCCTCGAGTTCGAGTCGGCCGGCCTCGACTTTGGAGTAGTCGAGAATGTCATTCAGAAGGGAGAGCAACGCCCTAGCGGATAGAGTAATTTTCTTCAAATAATCGCGGAGCCGGGGTGACAATTCGAGATCGAGCGCCAGACTGGACAATCCGATAATGGCGTTCATGGGGGTACGGATCTCGTGGCTCATATTGGCGAGGAATTCCGACTTGACGCGGTTAGCGGTTTCCGCCTGATGCCGTGCCACAACGAGCAGATCATTAGCCTCTTTGACACGTACCAAAGTTTTAACAACTTCTTGTTCGGCCAATTTGAGAGCAGTCACGTTTTCATGAGACACCACCACATACCCGGCACTTTCACCGACGATCCGTGTCACCCGCATATTAAACCAACGCTGCTCAATCGGTGAATGACACGGATACACCTGCTGATATTCTTCACAATCGCCGCGCAAGACCGCTAGAATACCATCGGTGGCGGCACAGGCATCGGAGATGTTGGTATGGCAGGCATCTCCACAGATCACTAGATAATTGATACCGATGCAATCACTGTTTCCCACCAAACCATTACAACTAGCAAAATCTTTCCAGACCGCGTTGGTTTCAATGATCACCCCGTTGCTATCGAGGATGGCGACGTGGGAGCTGAGGGCATTTAGCACCGATCGAATAAAACTTTCTCGATCGTGGAGCTGTGCAATCACCTTGCGATTGCTGTCGAGCAAGCTGTTGCGTTCTTCAGCTAGTAGATTGAAATTAGTCAGCAGCCGACCGACTTCGTCGTCATTCTTTACAGAAAGTGTAACTAGGCCCGTTTTGTTTTCCACCATATTGTGAATGGCGACAGTCGCCGCTTCGAGTGGGCGAAACGACCAACGAATAGATAGCCACATCAGCCAGACGATGATGGTAGTCAACACTCCACCGATCTCATAGGCGATAATTTTCATATCGTGGATCGGTGCAAAGGCCTCTGCCGTTGGCAAGACAATCTGCACGATCCAACCGGTTGAGGGCATCCGTTTTCCAGAAGTCAGGGTCTCAATGCCTTGGGAATTGATGGCGATTCCTGAACCCTCAAAACCGGCGACAAACCGGTCGAGCATAACGTTTACGCCGGGTGGTCTCATGAGATTCGAAATGAGTTTGGGATCGCTGGAGGTAACAATGGTTTGGTATTTCGGGTCGTTAATGGTCACATAACCAGCCTTGCCCAGAGTTAATTCCTCGATAAAACCAAACAATGTCGAATCAGACAGAGTAGCAAATCCGGCAATAACGGCAATAATTTCACCCGCAGGGTTTTTGATAGGGGCTGCTATCGCGATACCAGGCAACTTCGTGAATCTACCGATACGCGCCTTCCCAATCGCCGGTTTACCGGTTACCATGACCTGTTGAAAATATTCCAGTGTTTCGTATCGGGCGGCTTGCCGTTCTGGGAGGTGCGGGTAATCGGCAATGCCTTGACCTTCGCAAGAAATGAGCACCACTCCCGCCTTGAACATATAATTCAAGGCGATACGATTCTTAAAATAATAGACCTTATCGAAAACCCCCTACCTAGCTCTGCCGGACAACGCAACCTCATGATTTATATTGACTGTGGTGGGTGATGAGGAGGTTTCCGATAAGGTCTAATATCTAGCCTTGTCGGGATCGGCCAAGAGTTCTGGCGTGATATTCTCCGCATTGCCAGTGATCATGAGGAGACGCTGGCGGATGTTGTCATCAATACCGTTGACAATAAAGGACACAATCGAGAACTGTTGCCCAGAAAGCAATTGGGTGAGATTACGTTCTAGGCGTACCGATAGGGCATAAATCAAGAACCAAATACTGCTCAGGAAAAACAGTAAGACCAGGGTGGTCAACCTGGATTTGAGATTCATCCTACACAAAGGATTAGATATAGATAGCTTTGACATTAGCTGAAAATCCTCACACCACCTCGATCCGTAAACCGATGCAAATTGTGGCTTCCTGCTGTCGCCTGTCTACAGAGACAGATAATCCAAGAATGATTACATCCGAAGGTCGCTTTGCTCAACTCTTGGCTAATGACGGGTAACCCCCCAGGTTGCAAAACACAACATCGGAGTTTTCGGAAGGGTACTAGGCAACAACTTGGATTAACCATCATCACCACAAATTCGATTTCGCCCTTCTGTCTTAGCGCGGTAGAGCATTTGATCGGCCCGTTCCAGCAAGTCGGCAGATGTTCCCTTAGCGTTGGGTATAACGCTGGCGAAACCAACGCTAATTGTGACCCAGTGCGAGACCTTGGAAGCAGGGTGGGGGATTCGTAGAGATTCCACACCAGCACGAAACCGTTCAACAATTATTCGGACACCTGCGGCGGTAGTTTCAGGTAGTAGGGCGATAAATTCCTCGCCACCATAGCGGGCCACAAAATCGGGAGGGCGCTGAAAGGCCTCCGCCAGTGCCCCCGCAACTTTTTTCAGGCAGGTATCCCCCGTACGATGACCTTGATGATCGTTGTAGTCCTTAAAGAAATCAATATCCGTCATGACTAATGTCAGCGGCAGGAAGTTTCGGTATGCACGCTTCCATTCAAGATCCAACGCCTCATCGAAACGGCGCCGGTTAGGAAGATTAGTCAAGCCATCGATCAGCGCTAGAGATTCGAGCAAGTCGTTTTTTAGTTTAAGGTTAATCTGGTTTTGCACCCGCACAGTCACAATGGGCAGATGAAAAGGTTTGGTAATGTAGTCCATCGCCCCCAGTCGTAACCCATATTCCTCATCGATTGCGTCAGCCTTGGCCGTGACGAAAATGATGGGAACATTTTGGGTTGCCGAATCATTTTTGAGGCGGCGGCAGACCTCGTAACCATCCACTCCGGGCATCATGATGTCAAGCAAGATCAGATCGGGAATACCGTGTTTTGCAATACTATCCAAGGCAGCCTGACCACTGGTAGCCGCACGAACGCGGTAATCTGCCCGAAATGCCTCGGCCAATACTTGGACATTAATGGGCGTATCGTCGACAATCAGAATCAAAGGTTTTTCTTTTACAACCATGATATTATTCCGCGAATGGGTGGGCTCTGTCCTCTGCTCCTAACCAAAGAAAAATCACCGATCGTCAGGATAATTATTCTACGAAAGAAGGCGGGGCGATAGCGGTTAGGCGATTAATCGTGTCCCCTATCGTCAAATAATCCACAGTGCCGATCTGATCCTTAAGACGCGCCAAATCGTCACGCAGCGATGGGCTTGGTAGCGCCTTTTGAAGTTCTGAGACCAATTTGAGAGGAAT
This sequence comes from Gammaproteobacteria bacterium, assembly GCA_963575655.1. Lineage (NCBI taxonomy): Bacteria > Pseudomonadati > Pseudomonadota > Gammaproteobacteria > Gammaproteobacteria bacterium. The sequence continues at coordinate 3,436 of CAUYTY010000056.1, forward strand.
GAACTCACCATTATCGAGTAACGTTCGCAATTCCTTGAATAATACAGCGGCGCGAGACCAATCGCAGGGTGTATCATTGATCTCAGGTGAGGGAGACAGGGTGTCGATAGCGGCCAGTGCAACCCCGAGCGCATGTTCGAACGCCGCCTGACTGGCTGGTGGCTGGCCATCCTTGAGTTCCCGCTCCAATGTATTGGTGTAGTGATGTACCTCAGTCGCGGCAAGATTGCCTGCGGCGCCCTTGAGCATATGAAGCCACTGCATCGCCTCCTCGCGCTGCCCCTCGTTCAACAAGCCCGAAATCGTCGCACTGGTCGTAGCGAATTGCTCGCCAAACTGTTTCAACAACTCCACCAACAGGCCACGATTGCCATCTAGTCGCAGAATCGCTAGCTCAATATCAAAGCCTGGCAGATGGTCGGGTAAGATATCGCACTTGAACCACGCATTGTCTCTCTCACTGACAAGTACGTTATTTCCCCGTGACGATTCATGCTCTCCTGGGAGAGCAGTTATCTCATTTGCCTCGCCATTGGGATGGCTGCCCCCCAAAGAATTGGGCAGGAGGCCCGCGCCTCCAGGACACAGAACAATTACAGGTTTCCTTGGGACAATCCAGCGTTCCAGCACTCGTAACAACTGCTCGGGCAAGATGGGTTTGGCGATGTGGTCATTCATCCCAGATTCCAGACACTCCGTTCGATCTTTAACCAAAACTGCCGCAGTCATGGCGATCACGGGTAGGGCGTGAAAACGTTCATTTCGACGAATTCGGCGTGTCGCCTCCAGACCATCCATTACCGGCATTTGAATATCCATGAGCACAAGGTCGAAAGAGATCGACCTCTCTAACGCCATCAATGCCTGTTCACCGTCGTCGGCAATGATGACGGAAAATCCCCAATGCTCCAGGATCTCCCGGGCCACTTGCTGGTTGATCTCATTGTCTTCGACCAACAGGATGCGCGCACCTCGAATTGCCGCCGAGGGTTCCCGTACGATCGATGGCACAGTAACCGTCGATGAGGCTGATTTTTCTTCGGAAATGGCGAGGCGCAGCTTAAAATTAAACTCACTACCTTGACCGGGGACGCTGTTAATCATAATGGCACCTCCCATTAATCTGACTAGCCGCTGACTAATGGCTAGGCCTAGACCGGTACCGCCAAATCGTCGGGTAATGGAACTATCGGCCTGGGTAAAGGGCCGGAATAGGCATTTAATCTGATCTTCGCTCATACCAATGCCCGTATCCTGAATACTAAAGCACAGGGTTGCAAAACCTGGTTCAACATCGGCTACTTCCACTTTGACGTGCACTGCCCCCAAGCTGGTAAATTTTATCGCATTCCCTATCAGATTAATGAGTACCTGTCCCAACCTCAGCGGATCGCCCACCAAAGAATTTGGTACCTCCTGGGCAATTTCAACCGTCAGGACCAATCCTTTCTCACTTGCCTGCACGTTGAAGAGATTGATAACATTCTTCAGAACCTCTTTTAGCATAAACGAAGTGGTATCTAGTTCAAGCCGTCCGGCTTCGACCTTTGAATAATCGAGGATATCATTGAGAATACCGAGTAGTGCCTTGGCAGACACAAGAATTTTATTTAGGTAGCTGCGAACCTTGGTCGCCAGATTTAGGCCCAGCGCTAGATTGGAAAACCCGATGATGGCATTCATTGGTGTACGAATCTCGTGGCTCATATTGGCCAGGAATTCGCTCTTGGCTCGATTAGCAGCCTCTGCGGCAATCATAGCATTGCGCAGTTTTTGTTCGGTAAGTTTGTGTCCGGTTAGGTCGATAAACTGCACCAGCAGATGATCTTCGCTATTGATATAGATGGGCAGGATCCTACAATCAAGCCATACAACTTTACCAAAGGCTGTCACCACATTGATCTCGCGTTGCCGAGGGCAGTGATCCGCCAATGATGCCAAACAGTCATCGAGTAATCCGGAGAGACGCCAGGCAACAATCTGATTGAAATTCTCGGCCAGCAGGACTGCACGAGAAGTGCCCACGAGTTGGGCGTAGGTCTCATTGACTAAAACACACTGACCATTGGCAGCATATACGCCCATAGGCAAAGGTGAATTGAGCAGAATAGTCTTATTGAAATCGAGGGCGTCGGCCAGATGTCGTGAACGCTCGGCCAGGGTAGTTTCGGCAGCCTTGCGGCGGAGTGTGCTCCCAATTCGCGCTATCAATACCGGCGGCGAGATCGGCTTAGTAACATAATCGTCGGCACCCAATTCGATCCCCGAAGACTCACTCATCGCATCATTTGCAGCCGTCAAGAAGATGACCGGAATATCCTGGGTCTGGGAATTAGCGCGTAGTTCACGCAGTACCACATAACCATTCATTCCTGGCATTTTAATATCGAGGAGGATGAGGTCGGGTTTTAGGCCACGGCGCAGGTCTTCCAATCCCATAGGACCACTTGTGGCGAAGGTGATTTTGTAGGCGTCTTTTAAAATAGCGGCCAGAGTTATTACAGAGCTGTATTCGTCGTCAATAACAAGGATAAGAGGTTTCACACTAGACATTATCGGAAACCTCGCTGGGGGGAGCCGTCATTCCGTCAAGAAATAGCGGGATCCAGATACTATGGACGGTAAGTCTGCGTGCTACTTCACATCGTAGCATAGCAAATTCCATCATTCCCTGCAGGAATGATACGATGGTCATCAACGCTAGAGGTTTCCGATAATGGGCGGATTCAACCTTGAAGTGCAACGGGTGGGTTAATCGATTGTAACTCATTAT
>CAUYTY010000057.1 GCA_963575655.1 Gammaproteobacteria bacterium
AATGAGTTACAATCGATTAACCCACCCGTTGCACTTCAAGGTTGAATCCGCCCATACTAAAAGTTTGACGATTCGTGATTCTGCGTTCTTCATCGTGTGAAATAATTAACGTATGTGTGGTGTCCGTCTCATGGGAGCATAGATCATGTACCGCGCACAGCAAGGTTTTACCCTCATTGAATTAATGATCGTTGTAGCTATTATCGGTATTCTGGCATCGGTAAGCATCCCCGCCTATCAAGATTACGCCATCCGCAGCCAAACTTCTGAGGGAGTGTCAATCTCTGAAGGACCCAGGGCAGCCATCACTGACTTTTGGAACTCCACGGGCAAGCTACCTTCTACCGCAGCATCCGCTGGTGTTGCCAATGCCACCAGTCTCCAGGGTAGCTATGTATCTAGTCTTGCCGTTAACAATGGCAAGATCTCCGTCACTTTTGGTAATAAGGCAAGCTCCAAACTCAACGCGAGTGTGTTGGAGTTCACTCCTTTTGTCAGTACAGGGGGGAGTTTGATCTGGGTGTGCGGCAAGGCGACCCCCCCCAATGGTCAGTCATCCACGGATGCAACTACAGTTAATCCTCGTTATCTACCAGCTGTTTGTCGTGCAGGTGGTTAAGGGGCCATGTCACTTTCGTTCCCGTATTCATCCACTCGTTTTGCACCCAGTTGTCAGTTAGGGAACGGGAACGTATGTTTAGCTTTGCTGATTGTGATCACAGTAGCCATCTATCTACCGGGGCTCTCTGGTTTATTCATGTTCGACGACGAACAGAATATTACCAACCAACGAGCGTTGCAGATGGATTCGCTTACCCCCACTCGCTTGCTATATGCGGCATTGTCCTCTGATTCCGGTCCATTGAAACGACCGGTAAGCATGGTTAGTTTTGCATTAAATGCCTATATCACGGGGCTGGATCCCTATCCGTTCAAGGCAGTTAACCTTGCGATACATGTTATTAATGGGATCTTGATATATGTGATCAGTCTGTTATTTTTTCAGATATATCGTCGCATTCATGCGCCACAACTTCCCGCTTACTATACGACCCAGGTAGCACTGGCAATTAGCGCCGCATGGCTACTTCACCCGATTAATCTCAGTACGGTCCTCTACGTAGTCCAACGCATGACCGGTCTATCGGCTTTGTTTTCTCTGATAGGTATGGCGTTCTACCTTTTGGGGCGACAGCGCCAGATGGATGGTGGTCGGGGAATGATTCCTATTTTGAGTGTCTTTCTTTTTGCTTGGCCAATGGCAATATTCAGCAAAGAGAGTGGGGTCCTGCTCCCAGCGTTGTTGATGATCCTCGAAGGGACGCTGCTGCGGCTACACGGTTTAGATAGATGGACACGTCGCTATATTTTTGCGTGCTTTGCCCTGACCGTAGTTTTACCATTCCTGGCCGTGGCAATATATTTTATCATTCACCCGGAGTGGTTATTGGGAGGATATTCTGCACGTTTTTTCACCTTGAGTGAACGATTGCTTACCGAAGCCCGAGTAGTGTGGCTGTATCTGGGATTGCTGGCCTCGCCCTCGGTGTCACGTTTGGGTCTTTACCACGACGACATTCCCATATCGCATACCCTATGGGATCCGGTTAGCACCTTATGGGCAATTACGGGGCTCATCGTGGTAACGGTAGGAGCTGTTGTGGTTCGTCGTCGGTCACCGATAGCAAGTTTTGGGATCCTATTCTTTCTAGTTGGTCATATCATGGAATCCAGTATTATCCCCTTAGAGATTGCTCACGAACATCGTAATTATCTACCAAGTTATGGAATATTGGTGGTAGGCATACACTTTCTGCTGAAGCCAACAGTGCAGCCGAGAATCAACCAACTCAAGAAACTGGCGACGCTGATCATCATTGCCGGATTTGGTTTGGTTACTGGGTTGCGAGCTAATCTTTGGGGGGATCCGATAGAGTATCTCCTGGCCGATACGAGGTACCACCCCGACTCGCCGCGTACCAATTATGAGGCCGGGCGTTTTCTGTTTTTCATGTGCCTGAAGGAGACCCACCCCGAGGTTCGTCGAGACCTGTGTGGGCGAGCGGAAACTTTATTTGCACGTGCCTATGCCAACGACCCGTCATTCCTTGCCGGTCCCATCGCTGTCCTACGTACCAAAGACTTCCTGGGTCAGGAACCCTCCTCAGAAGAGATAAAATCTTTACGCCATGCCTTAGCAACCAAAAAAATGTCGCGTTTTACCCCAATGGCTCTCGCTATTCTTGGACAGTGTGTCCGTCACGGTGATTGCCATCTCGCGTGGTTCTTGATTGATGATCTATTCGTTGCGGCCCTATCCAATCCAACCATGGACCAGGATAATGTGGGGGCCTTATACAACGAGCGTGCCGTTCTTGCCCATAGCAACGGAGATATCGAGAGTGCGACACGCTACAACTACATAGCCGCACGCACAGCGCCTCGCGATGCTCAGATTGGACTCAATCTTGTCTATTTGCTGCTTTCCAGTGGAAAGTTAGCAGAGGCGGAATCTGAGATTAGACATCTGCGCCAACTTTGGATAGATCCAGTGATTGCAGAGCAGTTATCGATTCGTGAAAAGGAACTGGAACAACTGCGTAGTACTTTAGTGACACCTCCCGTTGTTGATGACGCACAACCAACCCCGTAGATTACTACGGCTTGACCTGTTGCTTGTCTTTTAGGATCAGGAGCGGAAGCCTACTTTATCTCCTCCAACAATCACGATATTGATTGAGCGTGGAATTGTAGTTTGGACCGGCAAAGAAGGAGGCCAACCTATCGTTGACTGGCCCGTCATAGCAAAAATCGCAAAATAACCCTGTGTGCAGGAAAATTCCGAGAGAAAAAACATTAGACTGATAATCAGTAGACTACAACGATAGAAAATGAAGCTAATCCTCAAGAGTCCTCCGATATGAACAACTCCCCCTCTCTTCCAGAAAATTGCACGAGTTATACCATTATCCTTCCTGCGCGAAATGAGGCTGAGTCATTGGTAACGCTGCTCCCAACTTTACGCAAGGCGCACCCTACTGCCGAGATTATTCTAGTAAATGACGCATCTACCGATGAAACGATTCAACTTGCTGCCGTCCACAATATAAGGGTTGTTTCTCATCCCTATTCGATGGGCAACGGTGCTGCGGTCAAAACCGGTGCACGGGTGGCACAGAGCGCCCGCCTTGTCTTTATGGATGCCGACGGCCAGCATGATGTTGCTGATATCGAACGGTTACTCGTGCGACTCGATGAAGGATACGATATGGCCATTGGGGCTCGCTCCAGTAATTCCCAGGCGAGCCTCGGACGGCGTCTCGGTAATGCGCTGTACAATCGTTTTGCGAGTTGGATGACAGACCAGTCTATTCCAGATCTGACCTCGGGATTTCGTGCGGTAAAGGCGGAACGATTTCGTGAATTTCTGTATCTGCTACCTAACCGATTCTCGTACCCAACGACCATCACCATGGCATTCTTTCGGGCTGGCTATCCGGTAGCCTATGTACCCATTACGGCCCACCACCGTATCGGCCGTAGCCATATCCAACCACTACGAGATGCTATTCGCTTTCTTCTCATTATTTTTAAGGTTGGCACCCTATATTCGCCAATGAAAGTGTTTCTGCCAGTCAGTGTCTTTTTCTTTCTGTTGGGGACGGAACACTATATCTACACTTTTTTCTCGCAGAATCGCTTTACTAACATGGATCTACTACTCTACACTACCTCTGTCATTATTTTTATGATTGGTTTAGTGTCCGAACAAGTAACCCAATTACTCTACAGTCAACGTCCGGGACACAATCAATAGAGATGTCAAAATGTCGCGGGAGAATTGTGCAACATCCCTGTTTAATGACAGGACGCTATATTACACACTAGAAGATTAGCCGCGACGCAATACCTGCTCAATCTCTTGTAGATAAACGCGAGAGATCTTCTCCCATCGATAGTTCTCGATGACGAATCTCCGCGATTTTTCACCAAGGTTTTTCCGAAGATCTCGATTCGCCAATGTTTCAGTTATCTTTGAGACCCACGCGGAGACATTACCTGATTCGACAAGAAAGCCATTGTGACCATCCTTGATGGCATCTTGAAGACCTTCGAGCCGCGCCGCAATTACCGGAAGCCTACAAAAAGCAGCTTCGATTACAGAAATACCAAAACCCTCGAGGTCATTCGAAACCTTTATATTAGGCTGAACAAAAAGGTCGCAAGTATGAAAGAGTAGATCACGTTCCCGATCGGTGACATATCCCAGAATTTTAACCCGATCGGACAAACACTGTTCCTGAATGGCATTGTGCACATCCTTTTTATCGGCGCCATCCCCAGCCACAATGTATACGATATTCTCCGAGAGGTGTGGTATAACATTGCGAATAAACCACGCCACTCCCTTTCTTCTTACTAACCGACCAGAAGTCAATATGACGTATTTTTCTTTTAACTGCTCTCCCAACATCTCTTCTAGATCGGTACGAGAAAAAGTTGCGTCATATTTTCCAACATCGATGCCATTGGGGATGAATACCAACCGTTCCTTGGCGATACCTTTTTCTTCAGCTACGCGGATAGTTTCGTTTCCTACTGCGATAAGTTTGTCTAATTTCTTGACAAAAAAACCGACCCAACAAGTCTGATAAATCCAGTTGCTAAAAGTCAGGTCGAGACCATGCACGACCGTAATAACCGGTGTGCGGTAAACGATCTTTAGAATCCAACCGATGGGGGCAAGTAAGGCATTGCCAAGTAAGACTACATCATACCTTGGTAGCAAAAACAGGCCAGCCAGGAGGGCGAACGGCATAAAAATGGGTAACAGTTTCTTACCATGGCGGTTAGCAATCACTTTCACATCTGCTATTTTTGCAAGCCAGGTTGAAAGTTCGTAATTTTGATTCTCGACTCCGCCCACCGTCGGCGGATAGGCATGGGAAATAAATAGGATTTTCATATTCGTTACCAACGATTAATGGTTCAAAACAAGTTAAACATCGCAGAATTATCGCCTATATGGATATGTTTAACTCAACTTTTAGATATCGCACGTATTTTTACCATCAACCCAAATTGGGTGGTGGTCGGGGGACACGATGGAGAAATCAAGGACCTCTCGCACTTTCGGGATCGAGGGGTTTTCACTCCGAGGATTTATGAATATTGAGCCGATCATTGGTTACTATCGTAAGGTCAGATCGTGGGTACAGGGCGGAGATGCGCATGAACGCACTCTTGAATTGGTAGGGACAATGCTCGCTAACCAGAATGCTGGCAAGTGTCAGATTACTTCGCTCCATGAGGTTGAATTTCGAGTTTTCTCGCAATGGGGTGACGATGGAATCATTCAATGGCTTGTGGCCAAATTGCCTTCCTTACCAAAGCGGTTTGTGGAATTCGGTGTTGAGGATTATTCTGAGTCGAATACGCGATTTCTAATGTCCAAAAATAATTGGTGCGGCTTAGTTATGGATGGGTCACCAGATAAAATTGCGAGACTGTGTCGCAAAAAATGGTTCTGGAAATATGAACTGACGGCTATTCCCTGCTTTGTTACGCGTGAGAATGTTAATGCGATGATTGCCAATTGGTCGGTAGGTGAAGAGATTGGCTTGCTTCACATCGATGTCGATGGCAATGATTACTGGCTGTGGGATGCTATCACATGCACCTTACCAGGTATCGTCATAATGGAATACAATGCTTTATTTGGCGCGGAACGGGCAATTACTATTCCATATACCGCAAGCTTCCAACGACACAAAGCCCATTACTCCGGGCAATACGCTGGTGCTTCCCTAGCCGCACTGACACATCTTGCCGCAACAAAAGGCTACGCACTGATTGGTTCAAATAGCGCAGGCAATAATGCCTATTTTCTGCGAACGGACCTGCTCAGTGACGAATTGCGAGAAATGACAGTGGCTGCCGCATTCGTGAAGCCAAATTTCCGCGAAAGCCGCAATCAACGCGGGCGGCTGAACTACCTCCCCTACGATCTACGTCAGGCATCGATCCGTGGTCTACCTGTGATAAACGTCGTGACTGGGCAAATTGAGTCGTTCTGAGAGATACACGTATCTATACCATCACCAAGGCTGGACATCCAGAGCGTTGGTCAGAAAAGGCGGGTACTATAGCAAAGCCATTATAAAGTGATTAAACCCATGACATATTCAATTGATTTC
>CAUYTY010000058.1 GCA_963575655.1 Gammaproteobacteria bacterium
CCGTTTACGGGGAGGGCTGGGGAGGGGGCAAGTAGGTGGCAACTTGGGTTAGTTAGAATAGTCTACACGATAAGGCGTGCGTGTTTTAAGAACGCCAAAACATAGATGGACTAATTTCCGCATGGCGGCCCCGAGTGCGGACATTTTACACTTTCCCTTGGCCAATAGGCGTTCGTATAGCGATTTGATATGCGGATTGTGCCGGATGGCGACAACAGCAGCCATATATAGAATGGCGCGGGCGTGGGATGGTCCTGTCTTGGATGGGTGAGGTCGTCCCGATACTGAAGTGCCTGATTTGTTCTCTACTGGCACCAATCCCAGATAAGCCGCTAATTGCTCAGCGGAATCAAAAGAACCTCCAATTATTATAGAGAGCAAGGTGTTGCTGACTTGAGGACCAACTCCGGGAATGCTTATAAGCAATTCGCGATCCTCCTTAAGGTTGGGATGACGACCAATATGATTTTTAATTTCCTTTTGTAAGCGAGCCAATTCCACCTCAAGAAATTCTATAGCGCAATTAATTGACTTTATTACAGATTGCGATATAGTGGCGGCTGCTTTGGTTTTTTCTTCGCGGTTGCGCTCACGAAGTAAATCAGCGGCAACCGCCTCTCGACGGCTCAGCAAGACGCGTAACTCGCGCACTTCTCTAGGCAGCGGTTGCCAAGCTAGGGGCCGCATTGATGCACCAAAACGCGCCAATACAGCGCTATTTACTTTATCGTTCTTGGTACGAATACCCATACTGCGGGCAAAATTTCGCGCCTGAGCAGGATTTACCACGGAGAGCTTTACCTTGGCATCAAATAATGTCATGGCGGCAATTTCGTGATAAATACCCGTGGCCTCCATCATCACGTGCAATTGGTCGAGAGGGATACCTTGCTTGGCTACCCAAGCCAGCAACGTATTTATACCTTCCTTGGTGTTAGACATGGTTTTAGTTTTTTCTTTTCAGTGATAGGATCCAAGAACAGCGTGCAATCCAATTTTAACTTGGAGACATCGCAGCCTAGGTAAGACATGGAACCCCCTATAATATAAAGTTAAGAAACCAATAAGGAATAACAACAAATACCCATCACGCCTACTTGCCTTGTAGATACAGGGTCCAATGCCCTTCGATACCGTACAGTGTCTGAACTGGCGTGAAAGTGAGACAAAGGGTCTGATCTACAGGGCAAGGTCCAGGCCTGTAAGGATGCGGTCAGACTTCCTTCGCCTCGTGTGATGGGAGCTAACCACCACGAAGGACAAGATACAAGGATGCGGTGAGGAACGAATCGCATCATTCGCATCGCCCAACTTTCACGTCTATGTTCGGGGCAGGATGTATTGCTTAGACTCAGACCTCCTGACCTCTACGATTATACGTTGCGCCATTTGAATCACTTAACCAATTGTTAATTCAAGAGTTGCACTTCGAGGTTGAATCCGCATAATACCACCGGAGATGACCTTGACTTCACATTTCGCAGCAGCAACTTGCAGTAAAACCAGACAAACCACTGATAGTTAACGGTATTCGTGCTGAATCAGGCTGAACCAATACTCTCTACTCTGGTCGCGGTGTCGCTAGCCTTCCTGCCTACCCAACTGTTCGATACAATTCGTTGATCATGGTCGTTGCTCTAAATGGCCCGTCTAATGGGTCTAACCCCGCTGATGTCATCACCCAGGTCTGGCGCTCGAACGCATGTCACAACTCACAAATGATCGTTTGCTACGGGCCTTGCGGCGCGAGCCCGTGGATGTCACCCCAGTGTGGATGATGCGTCAGGCGGGTCGTTACCTGCCTGAGTACCGCCGAATCAGAGAACGGGCGGGTGACTTTATGACCCTATGCCGCACCCCGGAATTGGCTTGTGAAGTTACCTTGCAGCCGGTGAATCGTTTCCCCCTGGATGCGGCCATCCTGTTTTCCGATATTCTGACCATCCCTGACGCGATGGGCTTGGGGTTGCACTTTGTCGAGGGCGAGGGACCCCGCTTTGAACGCCCCCTCCGCACGATCCGAGATATTGATGCGTTGGGCGTCCCGGACCCGGAGCAAGACCTCCGTTATGTGATGGATGCCGTTCGCTTGATCCGTCGTGAGTTGGCGGGTCGAGTACCCCTGATCGGTTTCTCGGGGTCGCCCTGGACGTTGGCTACGTACATGCTGGAGGGGGGAAGCAGCAAAGAGTTTCGCGCTACCAAGACCCTGCTCTACGATCAGCCCGAGCGACTCCAACAGTTGCTGACGATCTTGGTCAAGGCGGTGACTACTTACCTGGCGGCTCAAATGGCGGCAGGGGCACAGGCGTTGATGATCTTCGATACCTGGGGCGGGACCCTAACCCCACGTGATTACCTAGCATTCTCTCTGACCCCCATGGAGCGGGTGGTTCGTGCGCTGAAGGCACAAAATACGCAAGTACCTATCATATTGTTTACTAAGGGAGGGGGCGCGTGGCTAGAGGCCATGGCCGCCACTGGTTGTGATGCGCTAGGTTTGGATTGGAGCACGGATCTGGGGATGGCCCGTGTCCGAGTGGGAGAGCGAGTAGCCCTTCAGGGCAATCTGGACCCTGCCGTCCTTTACGCATCTCCCGATCGTATTCGAGCCCGAGTGGAGGAGGTCCTCGCTGCCTACGGTTCGGGTAACGGCCACGTCTTCAATCTGGGACACGGGATCCACCCCGAAGTGCCTCCTGACCACGCGGCCGCCCTGGTGGAGGCCGTCCACGACCTGAGCCGGGCCTATCACCTATGACCGTTACCATCGAACTATGGATGCTCTACACCGCTCTGGCCTTCTTTGTTGGGCTGTTGATGGGTATGCGCCTTGGGCAGCGCGCCAACCCCTCTGTGCGCCGCATCAAGCAACTCGAAGTAGAGCTGGAAAAAACCCGCGACCAGTTAGCCGACTACCATGAGCGGGTGACCCACCATTTCTCCCGCACATCAGAGTTGTTTGATTCCCTTAGTAAAAATTACAAGTCCGTTTATCAGCACTTGGCAGATGGATGTTCGGACCTGTGCGGTGATCGAGCGCCGCGGTTGTCGCTGGAGGTACCGGCACAACGCATCTCGCCCACCCGCCCAATCTCTGTCCCAGTGCCGCTATCAGATACCGAGGGACCCCGCACTAATTCCCCAGTGCTTTGAACGAATAGCCCCTCAATAACCAACGGCTGTTCAATGAAATCAAGCATCTTGATAATTACTCACGATCAAGCCTACTATCTGCCGTCGTGTGAACACTGCCGGGTGAACGCACACGGCGAGCGAGTGTTCTTGGATAGTTAGCCACCGAGATCGCCTCGCGGGTTGCATGCATTACTCCACCCCCTAAAACCGAGGGAAATTTTTTATGGAGTTCACAGATTCCGTTCGTTCGATACTTGATGGAAAAGGCTCGAATATTTACTGCATTACGCCAAGTCACACGGTCTACGATGCCCTTGAACAGATGTCCAAGCTTAGTATCGGGGCGTTGGTAGTGCAGGAAGACGATCAACTCGTTGGCATCATCTCCGAGCGAGACTATGCCCGCAAGATTGTCCTTGAGGGTCGCAGCTCTCGCGATGTTCAAGTTCGTGAAATTATGGTTTCGGACGTGGTCGTTGTCTCACTAACCGACACCGTGGATGGTTGCATGAAGATGTTGAGTGAGCATCGTATACGACATCTGCCCGTTGTTGAGGAAGGGAAATTGGTCGGAATGATTACTGCTGGCGATTTGGTTCGGTGGATCATGAGCCGGCAAAGTGAAACCATTGAACAACTTGAGCACTATATTGCGGGCGGTTACGTTCGCTAATGGCTGAGGCTGTACCCAACACCATTCAAGAACGTAAGAGGGGGTAATCTCGACTTACTTGATGGCTGACAATTGACGAACGCTGGAGATTTTGTTAGCATCACTCAGCTATGGTGTTGAATAGTGCTTCTTGAGCTTTTGGTGAGAGGCATTGGGGGCGAAGTTAGCGTTAGTGGTTTGTTTTTTCTTATAAGTTTCGGGGTATAGCGCAGCCTGGTAGCGCACTTGCTTTGGGAGCAAGGTGTCGGGGGTTCGAATCCCTCTACCCCGACCAGTTGTCGCAGCCTACAATCTGCGCCGGCCCGTAGTCCAATCGCAAGACAAGAGTTTGACAAATGTCTGCGGCATACAAAGTTATGCACTAACGTGGACCGCACCGAGTCAGGTTGTTGTTTTGGTCCGTTTATCCGCAAGGGACAGAGATACCAAGTAGGAGTTATTATCTGCGCCCGTAGCTCACTCGGATAGAGCATCGGCCTTCTAAGCCGAGGGTAGCAGGTTCGAATCCTGCCGGGCGCGCCAAACGTCAGGTGCGTGTTGGCGAATGGGCTTGGTAGTGGTAGAGCACACGGAGTGCTAGAACATTACTTGGTAATAGGATTTATCTCCAGGACTTGCACAGGTTTAAATGGCGGAGGTAGCTCAGTTGGTAGAGCCCTGGATTGTGGATCCAGTTGTCGCGGGTTCAAGCCCCGTCCTTCGCCCCATTGATATAATATAACCAACCGAAAAGGAAGGGTTGCAGAGGAATGGAGGGATGTGGTCCAATCACCGGCTTCGGATTGGTGCTGTTTACTCTGTAGAGGGTAAAGGCAGGAGTGTTTGCCTAGCAGATGCCTTTCGGAAATTGCCGTGGACGTTTAAGTGCGGTGGATTACGAGGGCCGTTAGCTCAGTTGGTAGAGCAGCTGACTCTTAATCAGCGGGTCGTAGGTTCAAGCCCTACACGGCCCACCAATAAAAACAGTATGTTACCGTATAGTTTCCTCGTAGTCTTTCCCCGTTGTGTCTAATTTGTGTCATCTTCTTTTGTTGAGTGCTTGGCGTCGATCTTGGCGGCGTACTCTGCGAGGTGCCCGGTCCCAAGATGCGCGTAGCGCAGTGCCATTTCCATCGAACCCCACCCGCCAAGTTCTTTCAGAACATAAAGAGGAGTTCCGGCTTGCACATGCCAGCTTGCCCAGGTGTGTCGTAGGTCGTGCCAACGAAATTCCTCTATCCCTGCCCGCTTGAGCGCTTTGCGCCAAGCATGGTTGTTGGCGCGACTGACCGGGTTTCCTTCAAAGGTAAAAACCCTGGATTTGTGCCTGCCCACTTGGCGCCGCAGAACTTCAACCGCGTCATTGTTGAGCGGAACCGCAATGGCCTTACCCGCTTTGGCCTCGTCAGCATTAACCCACGCAATGCGGCGCTCCAAATCTACCGCCTCCCACTCCAATCCCACTACGTTAGCCTCCCGTAGACCCGTGGACAGGCTGAAACGAACCATTTCAGCCAGGTGTTCAGGAAGCTCGTGTAGTAGGCGATCGACCTCATCACGGGTTAACCAGCGCACCCGGCGTTTCGGCTCTTGTAGCATCCGCACCGCAGGAACCCGCTCAATCCATTCCCAATCTCGTTGTGCTCTACGCAAAATACCTCGTATCACTGCAAGGGTGCGGTTTACCGTGGCTGGTGTAACCCCTCCTGAAAGTCTGGTGCTTGCTAGATCGTCCAGGCGTTCTCGGGTCAGATTTACCAACGCGGTGTCCGGTGGTATGTGTTGTGCGACCCACCTGAGCAGTTTCCGATCGTCTTCGATGCTCTTCTTGATTCCCTCCTGCTCGCGTATCCACCGAACTACAGCTTCTCCCCAGGTGTAGATTGGTTTCTCTCCAAGCTTGGCTTGCCTCCAGGTTTCCGCCTTGAGTTTATCGTGGAGTTCTTCGGCTGCTCTTTTGTCGGAAGTCCCAGCGCTGCGGCGTACTCGCTGTCCGTCCACACCTGTGAAGTCGATCCACCAATTTTCCCCTCTCTTGTAGATTCCCACGATTTTCCCCTCCGAAAGCTCTGGTGCTGTACGGTCGGCGGTGGCGTGTATTGTTCGACGACCCAAGAAACTAAGTGAACACGGCTAAAAACCCACCTCTTGCCTGGTTTGCGGGCTGGTATTTTCCCAGAGTAGGCGAGCCTTCGTAGAGCCTCCCGAGACATTCTCAGAAAATCAGATGCCTCTTCGAGGCTAGGGACTGGTTCAGTCTGATTCCATCCTAACTGACTGATTATTATTGTGGGAGT
>CAUYTY010000059.1 GCA_963575655.1 Gammaproteobacteria bacterium
AGAATGTGATGAGATGTTTAACAAATCCCTGATTGCTTACGTCGAACTCAGGTTATCGATAACCTTGTCCGATTGAATTTAGTCAGGCCTCCTGACCCTGTGGTAACTGGCAGGCCAAATACAAAAACGGCCATTTTGCTTCTCAAAAAATGCGCTTACGCGCCTAGTGACGGAGCCTTTCGGCTCGCTCCCCTCGCCAATGTTGCAACGCAGCTTCGATTCTTGCGAACCTTGCAGCAGACCGTTTCGTGCGTACCCGTCGCGTGTCTGCTTCTGCTGCTTTCAGAGCTTGGAGTTGAGGAAGCGCCCCAAGGTGAGTCTTGTACTTCGTTGCAACGTAGTCCGATTTCTCGGACTAAGGCTGGTCAATCTCGGGCTTGCTTTCACAAGCCTCGGGCTTTAGCCCGGGGTGATTGACACTGAATCTATTTTGGACATAGCCCTTGCCCGGTGGATGATTGCTGTTACCTGGCATATGACAATCTAAACAATATTCAACGATAATGGGAAAAACTTCTTTCTCGTAGCTTACCGGTGCGTCCAGCGTGTCCCAAAGAACGGATCGCTAGCAATGAGCACAAAAAAACAGCCGTATAGACGAGTAATACTGGGATGCTGCTGGATAACACCATTCGGTGTGCTCATGTTAAATACCTACCTGCATATGAAGCGGTTAGGGCGAGTGTTTTTTACCCGAGGTAACTGCTTGTCTTCTAGCGTGTTTCTTGCATCAAAGTACGCATCCGTTCGAGTAGACGGTCAATGTCGATGGGTTTTGATAAATAATCAGAGGCGCCGCATTCCAGGCACTTTTCACGGTCACCGCTCATTGCCTTGGCGGTGAGCGCAATAATGGGTAGGCGAGCGTGATGAGGATTATTGAGGATTTTTCGGATGGTTTGATAACCATCCATGCCCGGCATCATAATATCCATGAGGACGATATCAACTTTCTTGCCCTCTTCGAGATGGGCAAGTGCCTTGTAACCATCCTGGGCCATGAGTACATTGAGTCCCTTGGCACGTAATACCTTCGACAAGGCAAATGCATTGCGCATATCGTCATCCACGACGAGCACGGTGCGTCCAGCGATTTTCTCATCGGTGATCTCGGTAACCGGTGGTGGTATCGGTCGTAGACCACCGCTGGTATTAGCGTGGACACTATGCAGAAATAAGGTGACTTCGTCTAGTAGTCGCTCGGGCGAATGGGCGCCTTTGATCACGATGCTATCCGTGTATTCGCGAAGTTTGAGCGTTTCCTCTACGGATAGGTCGCGACCAGTACAAATAACGACCGGCGGTAACCGTTCATTACTGCGACTCATTTGATTAAGAATCTCGAACCCGGATAATCCTGGTAGGGTGAGGTCGAGGATTACGCAATCGAATTTCTGAGTCTGTAAGGATTCTAACGCGCTCTGACCGTCACTGGCATAGACAATTTCAGCGTTGAGATTCTTGAGGATACCACTTACTGCCAGGCGGGTCGCAGGGTCATCATCGACCAATAGAATACGACGCTCAATGGTTGCCGCGGATTGGATCAACCGTTCAAACGCCTTATTGATCTGCTCCTTAGTGGTTGGTTTGGTATCGAAACCAATAGCGCCCATCTTGAGTCCGCGCAGTTTATCATCGTCGGCCGACATAACGTGAACTGGGATCTGGCGGGTCTCGGGCGTGGCTTTGAGTCGCTCCATGACCGTCCAACCGTCAATTTCCGGTAGGCTGATATCGAGGATGATCCCGGTAGGGCGATACTGCTGTGCCAGTTCGAGGCCCATGCGACCATTCGAGGCAACTAGGGTCCTAAAGCCGCGTTTCTTGGCCAAATCGCCGACGACACGCGCAAAGGCTGGGTCGTCCTCGATCACCAGAATGGTATTTTCGCTGCGACGCACCACGGGAATAATACTCGTCGGCCCCGCGATTAGCGGGGCCACGGCGGTGGTGGTGGGTACGCAGGCGGGGTGTGACTCTACGACTACGGTTGGCCTGTTGGGTGTAGTGGCGGGTGGTATCCAGTACGACATGGTCGTCTGTGACAGTGGTAGATAGAGCGTAAATGTGCTTCCACGACCCTGCACACTGTCGACGGTAATATCTCCGCCCATCAGATGCGCCAGTTTTTGCGAGATGGTGAGGCCGAGTCCCGTACCACCGTATTCGCGGCTGGTACTACCGTCAACCTGTTCAAAGGCACGAAATATTCGATCGGTATTCTCCGGGGCAATGCCAATGCCGGTATCGGTAACTGCGATGGCGAATCCTTTTTCCAGATCAAGGCCCAGGGTGGTCAGATGCTGTGATGAAAGAGGACGGAATATGTGTACCGTTACTTCGCCTCGTGAGGTAAATTTGATGGCATTTCCGATCAGATTATTTAGGATCTGCTCCAGTTTGTTACGGTCAGTCTTAATATGAGATGGCATACCCTCGTCTGTTTCGATTCGCAGGGTAAGTTCGCGATTGGCGGCGAGTGGATTAAAGCGTCGTAGCAACTCTCCGGTCAGGCTGGCGAGGGAAACATCACTTGCGACTAATTGCATTTTACCGGCCTCGACCTTGGTTAGGTCGAGGATATCGTTGATGAGGCGCAGGAGATGGTTTCCACTGTCATAGACGACGGTGGCAGATTCCACTTGATCCTCCGTCAGGTTGCCTTCCTCGTTATCAGCCAGTACCTTGGCTAATATCAACAGGCTATTGAGAGGAGTGCGCAATTCGTGGCTCATATTGGCCAGGAATTCCGACTTGTAGCGGCTGGCGGCATCGAGTTCGAGCGCACGACGGTCGGCCTCGCGTTTTGCCGCCTCTAGGGCAAGGCTGCGTTCCTCCAGGGCCTGACCCTTTTGACGCAATTCTTCGTTAGCGGCCTGGATGGTGTCGTGTTGGACGTGCAGCTCTTCTTCGGAGGCGCGTAATTCCTCTGTCTGTACCTCAAGGGCATGGCTCTTCTGGCGCAATTCTTCGTTGGCGGCCTGAAGCGCGTCGCTTTGGATGCGGAGTTCTTCCTCTGATACCTGCAATTCCTCGGTCTGTTGCTGAGTCTTTTCCAGGAGGGTCTGGGTGCGTAGATTGCGTGCCAGGATCTCAAGGTTGGCGGCAATTGCCGGAATAACCTCGTCGAGTAGCGCCTGTTGGGCCGCACGAAATGGTTTGAAGGCGCCGATCTCCAATACCGCAATTACCTTGCCGCGTGATATAATCGGCGTGGCTAGTAATACTCGCGGTACCGCCTCGCCAATTCCAGAGGTGATGCGCATGAAATCGGCTGGTACCTCATCGAGGATGATCGCGGTTTGTTCGAGCGCACATTGGCCGGCCAACCCTTCTCCAATCTTAAATGAGGTCTGGGCGCTACGTCGTTCGGTATGGCCGTAGCTGCCCATGAGTTCGAAGCGACCCCGCTCCTCGCTCCAGATATGAAGTACACCGATACCGGCCTCCAAGAGCGGAACCAGATTACTGACGGTGTGGCGGGCGAAACTCGCCAATTCCTCGGCCTTTTGGAGCGCTAATGACGTTGAGGTTACGCCCTCTTTGACCCAGCGTTGGGAATCGAGGTGTACTGCGGATTCCTTAAATACCTCGAGTGCCTTAGCCATGGCAGAGATCTCGTTGTTGCCCTCGCGATTGGGGATCTCGGCAGTTAAATCACCACTAGAGAGTTGCGTCATGCAGTCGCGCAATTCGCTAAGTGGTCGGACAATACTGCGCGTAATGATCTGCGTGATAAGCATACTCAGGATTACCAAGATCAATAGTGCAATCAGGGAATAGTGGATTGCATTTTCACCTTCCTGATCTGCCATCTGTCGAAATGCTATGGCCTTATTAGCAGCAAAGGCGCGAATTGAATCGAGTGCCCTTCTTGTTGCATCTGCGAGTGTGGTGTCGGTGGAGTCATTGCGAGCAATGGCCTCCGTGGTGCGACCAGCGCGTATTAAGGCAATCGTTGTGTCGCGTGCTGCTTTCCATTGGGCGAGGGCGCGGGCTAGCTCAATGATATCCTCCTGTCGTCCGAGAAATCGGTCACGCACAATGGCGAGGCGATTCTGGGCATCGGCTTCCACAGCGGCAATCTCTCCGGTGTAGCTGTCAATATCGCCCGTTTTTGTGGTATGAATTAGATTGGCTACCAATTGTTCAATATCAAGAACATCCGCACGTAATTCCAGGATTGCCGAGGTGACGGTAAAGGGATGGTTATAGAGCTTCCCTGACAAACCAGAGAGATTCATCATGGTGTGGATGGCGAATCCCCCCATCGCTACGGTGAGGAGTAGTATTAGCAAAAATACAATCCGTAAGCGGACTGCAATAGTTGTGCGTAGTAAAATCTTCATAGACTCACCTTTTTATGCTTGCGGGGTGTGTGATGAATTTTCTGCAGGATGTACGGGCGCCGCCTTCGATATGGCAGAAGAAACGGAAGGCGTTTTTACCCGCCTCTTTTGCCGAATACATTGCACGATCTGCCATGCCGAGGAGGTCATAGGCATTCATTGCGCAACAGGGAAATATGGAGATACCAACACTTGCCGAAATATGCACGGGTTGATTGATGATGATAAAGGGATGAGCAATGGTATCCACTATTTTTTTGGCGAGGACGATCACCTGATCGGGCCGCCCGTTTTCCATGACGAGCGTAAACTCGTCACCACCTAACCGACTTACCAGATCGTAGGTTCGGACATTATCGGCTAAACGCTGGGCGACCATTTGTAAAAGCTGATCACCGGCATGGTGGCCAAAGTGGTCATTAACCGCTTTGAATCCGTCGAGATCAATGAACAGAATAGCAAGGGGGTGTTCATTACGATGAGCTCGAGATAGTGCTTTGGTCAGAAAGTCCTTAAACATCGCTCGGTTGGGCAGACCGGTGAGAGGATCGTAGCGAGCCGATTGGATTAACTCCGCTTCCGCTTTTTTACGCTCGGTGATATTCTGAAATACCAGGATTAGACCTGGAGTAGCACTATCATCGAATCTGCCAGGTGATGCTGTGTAGGAGATTGGGAACAAGGCGCCGTTACTGCGGCGTAGGCTGTCTTCCTCACAATGGATCGTAGCGGCTTTAATGCAAACCGTGGTGAGCGGATGGTCTGACCAGACAATGTGGACACCGTTACGACACAGAAAATCAGACAACGGGCGGTCGATGAGCGATCCGTTGGCTGATGATTCATCGGATGGTATGAGTAGCATCCGTTCTGCGGCTGGATTAGAAAATACGATGCGGCCCTCGATATCCACCCCCAAGATGCCATCGGCTACGGTGCGCAGAATTGTATTGTGCAATCGTTGTAAACGTACTGCCTCGGTGCGGTGGGCATGTGTGGTGAGGGTGCGTTCAATAACACTTGGGAGGAGGCGCAGGTGGCGGCCCAATATATCCTTGACCAGATAGTCGCTCGCACCATTTTTCATTGCCGCTACTGCTACCGTTTCATTACCCTCGCCGGTGAGCATGACCACCGGGGCGGATGGCGCATTAGTGCGTTTCGTTAATAGTGCCAGTATCTCCAATCCGTTCATGTCAGGAAGATTGTAATCGAGCAAGATGAGCGCGGGGGTGGTCTCGGCTAGGGCGAGCAATCCTTCTTTGGCCGAAAGGGCTGTACGTACGGTGTAAGAACCCCGGAGCGTTCGTGCGTACATGCGTTGATCGTCAGTATTGTCATCAATGGCGAGGATGTGCGGATTGCTGATAATAGACATTATCGGAAACTTTTCGGAGGCTAACTGTCATTCCGACAGGGAATGCCGGAATCCAAGAATTATGGAATCGTGGATGGTAGGTTTATGTCCTAACGCTACGTCTTATACTAAATTCCGACAATTTCTGCCGGAATGACGATTGAATTGAATCGCGTAGGTTGGGTTGCGGTACTCCGCAACCAGCTACCTGCCTAACCCGCGACACATTAGACATTATCGGAAACCTCACCCCCCGCCCCCCTCTCCTTAACAGGAGAG